>SLFB01000223.1 GCA_007124475.1 Vibrio sp.
ATGGCTGATCCCCAAACAGAGAATCGACGTCGTAAAACAACCGATGAGCAAATTGCCGCAATTAAAACGCCTCCTCATTCACTAGAAGCTGAACAATCAGTTATCGGTGGGTTGTTGTTAGATAATCAGCGTTGGGATACGGTTGCAGAGCGAGTCATTGCCCAAGATTTTTATAGTCGACCACATCGATTG
This sequence comes from Vibrio sp., assembly GCA_007124475.1. Lineage (GTDB taxonomy): Bacteria > Pseudomonadota > Gammaproteobacteria > Enterobacterales > Vibrionaceae > Vibrio. Next base: position 193 of record SLFB01000223.1, read on the forward strand.
ATCTTTGAAGCAGCTAAATATCTATTAGAAGCTGGTCAACCGCTTGATCTGATCACGCTATCAGAGCATTTAGAGCTGAGAGAGCAACTCGAAGATGTTGGCGGTTTTGCTTATTTGGCCGATTTAGTCAAAAACACGCCAAGTGCTGCCAATATTAATGCTTACGCGGAAATTGTCGCTGAGCGTGCTTTGGTTCGTAATTTGATCGGTGTTGCTAATGACATTGCCGATGCAGGTTATGATCCCCAAGGACGTAGCTCAGAAGATTTATTGGATCTGGCTGAAAGTAAGGTCTTTGCTATTGCTGAAGCACGTAGTAGTGAAAACGAGGGCCCACAAAATGTTGATAAGATCTTAGAGAGTACACTTGAACGTATTGAGCTGCTGTATAAAACACCACAGGATGGGGTAACAGGCGTCAATACAGGTTTTACCGATCTCAATAAGAAAACGGCCGGCCTACAAGGTTCGGATTTGATTATTGTTGCTGCTCGTCCTTCTATGGGTAAAACTACCTTTGCGATGAACTTGTGTGAAAATGCAGCCATGCAGCAAGATAAACCAGTATTGATTTTCTCACTTGAGATGCCGGCGGAACAAATCATGATGCGTATGCTGGCATCGCTCTCTCGGGTAGATCAAACCAAGATCCGTACTGGGCAGCTTGATGATGAAGATTGGGCGCGTATTTCTTCGACCATGGGTATGCTGATGGAGAAGAAAAACATGTTTATCGACGATAGTTCAGCTTTGACTCCGACCGAGGTACGTTCTCGAGCGAGACGTATTGCTCGTGAGCATGGTGGGCTATCATTAATTATGGTCGACTATTTGCAATTGATGCGCGTCCCTTCTCATTCAGAAAACCGCACCTTAGAAATTGCCGAGATTTCCCGTTCATTAAAAGCGTTAGCAAAAGAACTTAATGTACCTGTCGTTGCGCTTTCACAGTTGAATCGCTCTTTGGAGCAACGTGCAGATAAGCGTCCAGTCAACTCAGATCTGCGTGAATCCGGTTCTATCGAGCAAGATGCTGACCTTATCATGTTTATTTACCGTGATGAGGTCTATCATCCAGACAGTCCGATGAAAGGCATTGCTGAAATCATTATTGGTAAGCAGCGTAATGGCCCGATTGGCTCGGTACGTTTGACCTTCCAAGGCCAATATTCTCGTTTTGATAATTATGCTGGCCCGGCCTTTGATGATGAATAATGCTATGGACTATATGAAGGCGGCTAAAGCGATCGTTGATTTACAAGCGCTGCAATACAATTTACAAAAGATCAAACAACAAGCTCCTAGCAGTAAAGTGATGGCTGTAGTAAAGGCGAATGGTTATGGACATGGTGCGCTATCTGTCGCCCATTCTCTTCCCCAGGCGGATGCTTTTGGTGTTGCTCGTATCCCAGAGGCATTGCAGCTTAGAGCGAATGGTATTCGTAAACCTATCTTGCTGTTAGAAGGCTTTTATTCCCCTGAAGATTTACCGCTTTTGGTGAGCCATCATATTCACACGGCTGTGCATTGTGTTGAGCAGCTTGAGGCGCTTGAGTCGGTTCAATTAGATAGACCCGTGTCGGTATGGTTAAAAGTCGATAGCGGTATGCATCGTTTAGGTGTTCGTCCTGAGCAGCATGCAGAGTTTGTTGAGCGTTTACATCGTTGCTCTAATGTTGCTAAGCCACTGCGCTATATGAGTCATTTTGGCTGTGCAGATGAATTAGGCAGTGAGATTACCACTCAGCAAATTGAGCTATTTTTATCATTGACTCAAGGTGTTACTGGCGAGCGCTCGTTAGCGGCTTCGGCTGGATTATTGGCTTGGCCGAAAAGCCAGTTAGATTGGGTTCGCCCTGGCATTATTTTGTATGGTGTTTCTCCTTTTGCACATCAGGATGCTCAAGCGCTGGGTTATCAACCCGTAATGACATTAACTTCACATCTCATTGCAGTTCGTGAACTGAAAGCCGGTGAGAGCGTTGGCTATGGTGCGTTGTGGACGACAGAGCGCGACACTAAAATCGGTGTGATTGCGATTGGTTATGGTGATGGCTATCCGCGGACCGCTCCCAATGGTACACCAGTATTAGTCAATGGCCGTATTGTACCTATGGCGGGTAGAGTCTCTATGGATATGTTGACCGTTGACCTCGGTCCAGATTCACAAGATAAAGTTGGCGATCAGGCGGTATTATGGGGCAAAGACTTACCCGTTGAACGCGTTGCTGATCATATTGGTACTGTTGGTTATGAGTTAGTCACCAAACTGACTTCGCGAGTAGAAATGTGTTACTCGACGAGTGAAACAGTGTAAACAAGCAAATTATTTATCAGTTAGTGAGTTTGATATGGCTTTCTCTGACTTGCCTCAAGGCAGTGTTACCGGCACTCGGTGATAATTTTCCAATTGAACTGCCATTTTGCTTTATCGTACGATGATGATTTTCTTTTTTGCATTAACAGGGGTTCCCATTTAGCCTTATAGGCGAAGTGATAAGGAATCAAACCTACCGTAACTTTGGGACAGAAATCATGTTAAAAAATATTAATCCAACGCAAACTGATGCTTGGAAAGCATTAACCGCGCATTTTGAATCTGCGCAAGATATGGATTTGACGACGTTATTTGCTGAAGACAGTCAGCGTTTTAGTCGTTATTCAGCTCGTTTTGGACAAGACATTTTGGTTGATTATTCAAAGAACCTAATTAACCAAGAAACGATGCAACATCTATTCGCACTCGCGCAACAAACCCAGCTGCAAGATGCGATTCAAGCGATGTTTAACGGTGAGGCGATTAACCAAACTGAAGGGCGAGCAGTATTACATACCGCATTGCGTAATCGTAGCAATGCTCCGGTTATGGTTGATGGTCAAGATGTTATGCCAGCGGTCAATGCGGTATTAGACAAAATGCGCGCTTTTTCTGAGCGAGTGATCGGCGGTGAATGGAAAGGTTTTACTGGTAAGGCAATCACTGATGTTGTCAATATCGGTATTGGTGGTTCAGATCTAGGCCCTTATATGGTCACTGAGGCTCTTGCGCCATACAAAAATCATCTTAACATGCACTTTGTGTCGAACGTTGACGGCACACACATTGCTGAAACGTTGAAAAAGGTTAATCCTGAAACGACGTTGTTCTTGGTGGCATCGAAAACCTTCACTACACAAGAAACCATGACGAATGCACACTCGGCTCGTGATTGGTTCTTAAATGTTGCTGGTGATCAGGCTCATGTTGCCAAGCACTTTGCGGCGTTATCGACCAATGGTCAAGCTGTGGCTGAGTTTGGTATTGATACAGAGAATATGTTTGAGTTTTGGGACTGGGTTGGTGGCCGTTATTCATTATGGTCAGCCATTGGCCTATCGATCATTCTATCGATTGGTTTTGAGAACTTTGTTGAGTTGCTCGCTGGTGCTCACGAGATGGATCAGCATTTTGTTGAGACGAAACTTGAAGAAAATATTCCAGTTATCTTGGCACTCATTGGTATTTGGTATAACAACTTCCATGGCGCTGAATCTGAGGCGATTTTGCCTTACGATCAATACATGCATCGCTTTGCTGCCTATTTCCAACAAGGAAACATGGAGTCAAACGGGAAATATGTTGACCGTAATGGTCAAGCGGTAACTTATCAAACGGGACCAATTATTTGGGGTGAACCAGGTACCAATGGTCAGCATGCGTTTTATCAGTTGATCCACCAAGGTACTAAACTTATCCCATGTGATTTTATTGCCCCAGCATTGACTCATAATGCCGTTAGCGATCATCACCAAAAATTAATGTCGAATTTCTTTGCGCAAACAGAAGCGCTGGCTTTTGGTAAATCGGCCGAGGTTGTCAAAGCTGAATTGGTGAAAGCAGGCAAGTCTGAACAAGAAATTGCAGCTTTAGTACCTTTTAAAGTATTTGAAGGTAATCGTCCAACTAACTCAATTTTGGTTAAACAGATCACGCCACGGACTTTAGGTAATTTGATTGCCATGTATGAGCATAAGATTTTTGTTCAAGGGGTGATTTGGAACATTTTCTCATTTGATCAGTGGGGCGTTGAGCTTGGAAAGCAGCTAGCTAACCAAATCTTACCTGAACTTGAAGATAATCAATCTGTTGATTCTCATGATAGTTCAACCAATGGCTTAATTAACGCATTTAAAGCGTTTAGAGCCTAATACAATCATCGATAGTCAGTCGATGGTTGAGTCCCCATGACCGTCTAGGTAACGACAGGATTGGGGATTGGCAAGTCGCTGGATATAAAAAGGGTCGATATAGTAAGTATATCGACCCTTTTAAATCTGAAAGTATGTGGTTTATTCGAAGCAAATTTCAATAAAGGCATTACCCCACTGAGAAGCAAAAGGCATAATGATGATTGAGCCTTCGCATTTATGTCTTATGGTATGTCCTTTACCTGATACGACAACGGGTGTTGCTAGGTCGAAGTCAAAGCCACTTTCCGCTAGAATTCGCTTGGCTCCACCTGTCACCATGTTGGTGATTTCTCCGACCATGTCAGTCACTTCTTCATTTAAGCCATTTGGTCGTTCGCCAAGCATATTTTCCATGATTTTCATGGCCAAAGACTCATCAAAGGTGATTGACATTGAACCACGAGTTTGTGGGCCTATCATGCCGATAAGACCAGAGACATCTCCTCGAGCAATTTCATCTTTTTTCAGGCGAGGTTTCTGGGGCTTCAACTCTAATGAAGCCATGGTTTTTAGTACATTTAGCAAAGACGCTAAGAACGGATTGACAAATTCAGCGCGCATAACTCTCTTCTATGGTCTAATTCTTTGTTTCTGAAGAACAGGATTGGCAAATACCATGAGACTCAATCACATGGTTCGTAATTGAAAATCCGTGTTGCTTCGCATTGTCTGCTAGCATTGTTGTCAGACTATCATTTTGTAATTCAACGACGTTACCACATTGATCACAAATTAACAGCTGAGAAAAGTGCTTGTGTGCATTACAAGAGCAGCAAGAAATGAAGCTATTCGTAGACTCAATACGATGAATGAAACCTTGTTCGAGTAAAAAGTCGAGTGCCCGATATACGGTAGGCGGCTTTGCTTGCGGCTCACTCACTTTTAAATCTTCCAGTAAATCGTAAGCACTGGAAGCTTTCTTACTCGCACAAATAAGTTCAAAGACTCGTCGACGTTGTGAGGTTAAACGAACCCCTCTTGCTGCACATATTTCTTCAATTTGTTGACTAAGCTTCTTGTCCAAATCTATTCCCATCACTGCCGGACTCTAGTAATCATATACTATTTCAGGATAAATATCGTTTTGAACATAAATAAATCATTAGAGATTTATTGAGTATAGGCGATATTGATATTATTGGGTTAACTTACCTTATCTTTGCATAAAACGATACATCAGGCTGTCTTAAGTGAATGAAGTCTGCTGCTTTTGTCACTGATTCGTTGCTTTGCTATTGATAGTTTGTGAACTATATAGAGGCATAATTCAATGAGTTAGCTTGCCCACTTAAAGCTGTAGTGATTGGTTACGTTCGTTCACCTTAATCATATCGCCTATCTATGTACATGAGCTGACTTACCGCTTACCACAAGTCCAAGTTGTTTGGGTATCATCAGCCAGCGATTGGTTTGTAAAGCGTACCTATATCTCGTGCCAATTATGGTTAATCGCTGGTCTTTCATCATGTGCAGTTTTTACGCCATCAGCTGTTTGATAGTGTATAATCGATGATTAATTTTTCGTAACTGTGTCTTTGGTCAGCCAATACAGCACTCTAATAAGTAATTTACGCCCTGATGTGATTTATGTATGTAGAGACGATCACGGTTTCTCGTTACCATGTATCAACTAAATATAAATTATGACTATTGCTACTGATTCTAAACAATTCTCAGCGCAGCGCCTTTCCGTTGCCCCTATGCTCGATTGGACGGATAGACACTGCCGTTACTTTCATCGTCTTCTGTCATCTCAGGCTTTGTTGTATACCGAAATGGTGACGACAGGAGCCATTATTCATGGCAAGGGTGACTTCTTGGCTTATAACCAAGAAGAGCATCCTGTTGCACTCCAACTGGGTGGTTCAAATCCAGCCGATTTAGCTCATTGTGCCAAGTTAGCCCAAGAGCGGGGGTATGATGAGATTAATTTGAATGTCGGCTGTCCTTCCGATCGCGTACAAAATGGTAAGTTTGGTGCTTGTTTAATGGCTGAGCCGAAGTTGGTTGCCGATTGCGTTGCAGCGATGCGTGACGTCGTGGATATTCCAGTCACAGTAAAAACTCGCATTGGCATCGATGATCAAGATTCTTATGAGTTTTTAACTCATTTTGTACAGTTAGTCTCCGAACAAGGTGGATGCGAACAGTTTACTATTCATGCCCGTAAGGCTTGGTTAAGCGGATTAAGTCCCAAAGAGAACCGTGAAATACCGCCGCTAGATTATCCACGTGCTTATCAGCTCAAGCGTGATTTCCCACATCTGACGATAGCACTTAATGGTGGCATTAAATCATTAACAGAGGCGTTAGATCATTTGCAACATTTAGATGGTGTGATGATTGGCCGTGAAGCTTATCAAAGCCCCTATATTTTAGCCGAAGTTGATCAGCAAATTTTTGGTTTTGATAAACCAATAAAAAAACGTTCACAAGTGGTACAAGAAATGTATCCCTACATTGAACAACAATTAACACAAGGTGCGTATCTTGGTCATATTACTCGGCATATGCTTGGTATTTTTCAGAGTATGCCGGGTGCGCGTCAATGGCGTCGGTATATTAGTGAAAATGCCCATAAGCCTGGGGCCGGTATTGAAGTCGTTGAGACTGCGCTGGCAAAAGTGCCTTATCAAGAGTTAGATGTTTAGCGCATCGACCAACCGTCTTCGTTACTGCCAACTTCTGGAGATATCAAATATGAAAAGTTGCGCCAAAGTTCTGCTATTTATTACTGCCGCTGGAGCCGCGAGCTCTTTACATGCCACAGAAATATCGCGCTATCAACTTAATGTTGCAACGGAAATGTGGTGGGGGAAAAGTAAAGTAGATAAGCAGCGCTATGATACCTCTCATTCCCCAGTGCTTATGTTTTCGTTTGAACATGGTCATGATTATCTACCACAGTTGGGCTTTCGGTATAGTCAGGTTGATACTAAGGCCAGTTCATTTGATAAATATGATTACACTCTGTATTACCGTTTATTAGATCGTGACACGATGAAATTTAACGCTGGGGTTATGCTGAGCCAATATCGTGCGAGTCGTTATCAAGCCCCAGATCTGCAGGAATATGCTTTTAATGATCTCACTTTCAATTGGTTTGGCTATGCTGAGCTGGCCATCCCAAATACGGGGTTGGATATTATTGGCCAAATTGATTTTGGTGAAAATAGCGATATTAAAAGTGCAGATATGACAGCCGGTCTGCAGTATCGAATGAATGACTTTAGTTATCCAATTGCCGTTAAGTTTGGATACCGTGTGATTGATCTGGAGTTTTCTGGCTTGGCTTCATCATCACAAGTGGGAAAATCATTGGTATTTATTGATGGGTGGTTTATTGGTGCTGAGATGAGTTTTTAATCTCTAGAATCATTTGACTTATACCCAGTTACCATAACCTTATATGGGGTTTCTTATTTGAGTTACTGATTGCTTACTGTCACTGTAAGGATAAGATTGACGGCCGTTTATACCCTTCCGACTTGAAGCTGCAGGGGTGTTGGCTACGTTCGTTCGCCCCAATCACATAGTCTATCTATGCTCATGGGGACTATGAGAGCCATCCGTGGCTCTCACCAAAGGCCAGCCTACGGCTGTTCAA
>SLFB01000092.1 GCA_007124475.1 Vibrio sp.
AGTTGTCCAATTGTTCAGCAGTCAGGCGACCTTCAACGAAGGCACGCGCGTAGATTCCTGGAGAAATATGACCTTGATAATAAACGAGGTCACCACCATCTTTTTCGTTAGGAGCACGGAAGAAATGGTTGAAGCACGTTTCATAAAACGCGGCAGAAGACTGGAAAGAAGCCATATGGCCACCTAAATCAAGATCTTTCTTCGATGCACGAAGTACGATCATGATCGCGTTCCAACGAATGATTGAACGAATACGTTTTTCAATCGTGGTATCGCCTGGGTAAGCGGGCTCTTGAGCGGCAGGGATCGTATTGATGTAGTTGGTGTTGATACCGGTTGGCATATCAACGCCATCAAGACGAGCTTTTTCTAGAACTTGCTCTAGTAAAAATTGTGCGCGCTCTACGCCTTCTTCACGTACCACTGATTCTAGAGCAGCTAGCCACTCCTGAGTTTCCAGTGCATCTACGTCATGCTTCATGTCAGACATGGCGATCTATCCTTCTGTAAGTTGGATTTATTTAAGAAGCGCAATGAACCGCTATTGCGGCTCATTACCCTGTTGGATTCGGCGCAGAGAACGCTCACGTCGAGACTCTTCTCGGGTCAATTCCAACAATGTTTCTTCGATATAAGCTAAATGTGAGTGTGACATTTCCCGTGCTTTTTCTGGCTGACCAGAAACGATCGCATCCACTATATTAGCTCGGTGCTTAGTTACTTTCTCCTCCGCTTCTGGGCGGCGGCGTAATAATTTAAAGTTTTGCAAAATATTTTGCTCAAGCAACGGCGCAAGACTCCGCACTATGTGTAGCAGTACCACATTATGGGTGGCTTCAGTAATGGCAATTAAAAAGGCCATTACTGTACTGGCTTGCGCTTCGGTATCTTTTAAGTCTTGAACGTCGCTGATTCGCGCCAAGCTGGTTTGAATACGAGCAAAATCTTCATCGGTACCACGCAAGGCAGCAAAATAAGCCGAAATACCTTCCAGCGCATGCCGCGCTTCCAGTAAATCTAGCTGGGTTTCCGAATGACTAGACAATAAATTTAGCAGAGGATCAGAAAAACTTTGCCAGATATGCTCACTAACAAAAGTCCCGCCCCCTTGGCGACGGGTCAACAGACGTTTAGCTTCTAAACGCTGTATCGCTTCGCGTATCGAAGGACGAGAAACGTCAAATTGCTTTGCCAGCTCTCGCTCTGGTGGCAATTGCTGCCCTGGGGCGAGTGTTCCTTCCACAATCAACCGTTCTAGCTCTTGTTCAATCACATCAGAGAGCTTTGGCTGACGAATCCTTTGATAAGCCATAATTTATTATTCTTCTTCGCTTTAATTTTGCAGGCAATTGGTAATACCAATTTCAAGTTGGGGTAGAAATTAACATAATTAAAACGCAAGTGTCCAGCCTAAAGTTGACCCAAATCATAGAAGAGTATTAGCCAGAACAGTTTGATAACAAATCGTTATTAAAACAGCAAACCATCGGGTCAGACCAATTACAAATATAACCAAGAGCGATAACCGACTATCTGTGATTTTAGGGTCTAGGGTCTAGGGTCTAGGGTCTAGGGTCTAGGGTCTAGGGTCTAGGGTCTAGGGTCTAGGGTCTAGGGTCTAGGACTGAGTGTAGTTAACCTCAGTCCAGAATGAGAAAAAAGTGAGGACTATTGAGCTTCTATGCTATCGATCAATAGCTGTAAAGATTGGTTGCCACGAAATTCATTAATATCCAGTTTATAAGCTAATCGTACCGTTTTGGCTGAGGCATCAGGCCAACGGCGTAAATCAACATTAAACGCAATACCATCGATCGTAATATTGGTTGGATGGCCTTTAAATAAAGGTTCAAGCATTAGTTTTAAGTGCTTTTCAGCGACTAATTTTTGGTGCAGGACCTTAAATTCCCCGTCAAAGACCGGCTCTGGAAAGGCTTGTCCCCAAGGCCCAGCGGATCGCAATAACTCTGCGGTATGGATAGAAAAGGCTTCCGGTGTTAACTCACCATCACTCAAAATGATCCCCTTGAGGCTGGCTTCATCTAACTGCAAAGCCACTTCTTGCTCAAACAACTGACGAAAATGAGCTAATTGATTTTCAGCAATAGTTAACCCAGCCGCCATCGCGTGACCACCAAATTTAACAATGACCCCCGGATTTTGGGTATCTATTTTATCTAACGTATCGCGCATATGCAGACCGGGAATCGAGCGGCAAGATCCCTTGATCAGCCCCTCTCCCCCATCGGCAAAAGCGATCACCGGACGGTGGTACTTATCTTTGATACGAGAAGCTAAAATACCAATGACTCCTTGGTGCCAATCCCGTTGGAACAAAACTAAGCCCTGTGGTAGTGCACTGTTATCGGCAAATTGCAATCGCTCGCAAAATGCCAGTGCCTCTTGCTTCATCCCCTCTTCGATTTCTTTACGAGTTTGGTTGAGCGCATCTAATTCACTGGCCATACGCCGCGCGGCATGGATATTATCCGTTAACAGTAATTCAACCCCAAAAGACATATCGTCTAAACGTCCGGCGGCGTTAATTCTGGGTCCAAGGGCAAAGCCGAAATCCGCCGCCACCAAGCGACGAGGATCCCGTTTGGCAATTTCGATTAATGCTTGAATACCAGGACGAGCTTTACCCGCACGAATACGCTGTAAACCTTGATGAACTAAAATACGATTATTGTCATCTAAAGGCACCACATCCGCTACCGTGCCCAAAGCAACCAAATCGATCAGTTCCATCAGTTTAGGCTCGGCAATACCGTGTTTGATAAACCATCCTGACTGACGCATATGCACGCACAGCGCCATCATCAAGTAAAAAGCAACCCCCACTCCCGCTAGCGCTTTCGAGGGGAATTGGCACTGCTGTAAATTGGGGTTCACCATGGCATCCGCCTCTGGTAATACATGCCCCGGTAAATGGTGATCGGTAACGAGTACTTGCAAACCCTGCTGCTTGGCATAGCGCACGCCTTCAATAGAAGACACGCCATTGTCCACCGTCATGATCAACTCTGCACCCATGGTTAATGCTTGATCAACCACTTCAGGACTTAAGCCATAACCGTCTTCAAACCGATTAGGAACTAAATAATCCACATTACCACTGCCTAGCATGCGTAACGCTAATACCGATAATGCACAGCTCGTGGCTCCATCAGCATCAAAATCACCGACAATGATGATCCTTTTTTGCTGCTCAATGGCGGTGAATAACAGTGATACCGCCAACTCAATACCATGCAAGGCTTGATATGAATGTAACGATTTCGCGCCCTTATCAAGTTGCTGTATATGAGTGATTCCACGAGTTAAGTAAATTCGCTTGAGCAAATCTGGGATACTATCTGGCAATAGACTTAAATCGACGTCCGGTCTTCTTTGAATCTCTATCATAAAAATAATCAGGCTTGGACATGCCAAGCCTGTTTCCTCATTGTAAAAGAGTCAGGGCATTCACCTGGCTAATTGACCATCTGGGTAATTAACCTTGCTGAAGGCGTTGTAATAACTGGGGTGCAGGTAAGTAACCGCCGATCATTTGTCCGTTAGGTAAAAACATCGCTGGCGTACCTGAAATGCCTAACTGTTGACCGAGCTGATAATGGTCAGCGATTGTCTGGCGACATTGCGCCATATTCCCTTGTGGAGTAAGGGTCTTACGTTCAATTTTCACCTCATGCATGGCTTGCTGCTGATCGCTAGCACACCACATCGCCGCCATTTGATCAGCAACCGGCCCAGCAGCACCTTGGCGCGGGAAGGCTAAGTAACGAATAGTAATCCCCAACTCATTGTAATCTTTTATTTGACTGTGCAAACGAACACAATAACCACAAGTGGTATCGGTAAACACACTCACCACATAGCGTTCATTGGCCGCCTTAAATTCGATCATACTCGGCGCTGCTTGCTGTAATTTTTGCGCATTGAGCGGCGCTTGGCGCTTGGCTAATACATCCACATAACTGCCATCTTCATTTAAAGCATACAAGGTTCCGGCAATAAAGTGTTTACCATCCGGTGAAGCGTACAGCACCCCACCTGGCATACGCAATTCAACCAAACCTTCAACATCTGCTGCCACTACTTCCGTCACTTCTAATCCCAATAAAGCGAACCGTTGCACTAATGCGGCTTGATCAAAATCCGCTGGGGATGGCGTGGCCTGCTGGGCGTGAGCCGCAACAGTAAACAATGGCAAACTGAGTAATGCCAGACGAGATAAAAGCTGCATAAAAATCCTTACCTTTAAGCCCTTGGATGGTGCTCGCTGTGTAATTGTTTAAGTCGCTCAGTAGCGACATGAGTATAAATTTGCGTTGTCGACAAATCACTATGGCCAAGTAACATCTGAACGACGCGTAAATCAGCACCATAATTAAGTAAGTGGGTTGCAAAAGCATGGCGTAACACGTGTGGTGAAAGCTTTTCCACTTCAATCCCGGCAATGACAGCATAGTACTTGATCCGATGCCAAAAGGTTTGCCGTGTCATTTGTTGCGCTCGTTTGCTTGGAAACACCACATCTGAGGTATTTTCCCCTAACAACAAGGGGCGACCTTGACTGATAAAACCCTCAATCCATTCGATGGCATTCTCGCCCATCGGTACTAAACGTTCCTTGCCACCTTTACCCACTACTCGCACCACACCTTGACGTAAGCTAATGTTTTCCATAGTTAATGAAACCAGCTCTGTGACACGCAATCCGGTGGCATAAAGCAACTCTAACATGGCTTTATCACGCAACTCCAATGGATCATTCACATCCGGAGCATTTAACAGCGCCTCCACTTGCTCTTCACTAAGATCTTTGGGTAAACGTTGCGGTAATTTAGGGCTGACTAATAACGCGCTTGGATCGTCATTGCGCACTTTCTCGCGATGTAAATACTGAAACAAACGACGCAGCGCCGACAGCATTCGCGCTCGTGAGGTTTGCTTGTAATCTTGGTCCGTTAACCAAGTTTGATATTCGAGTAGCCCAGCAAGGCTGATAAAGTCCAAACGATAGTTATTTTGTTCCATCCACGATAACAATTTACTCAAATCGTTACGGTAAGACATCAAGGTATTTTCGGCTAATCCACGTTCCATCCACATGGCATCGAGAAATTGTTCAACCAAAGCATGGTCTGTAGCTACTTGTTGTGACACCATTTCTTCTCATTATGTATTTGATTTTAACCCCAACTTAATACCACAAAATAGTCACCACTCCTAGGTGGCATCTGAGGGCGACTTGGGTATAGAATCCATTTATCGTTCTCAATCATGATACTGATTCTATGAAAATTGGCCTATTCTACGGTTCTACCACTTGTTATACCGAAATGGCAGCAGAAAAAATGCGTGCCATTATTGGCGAAGAGTTATTGACCCTCCATAATGTCAAAGAGACCCCACTGAGCACAATGCGTGATTACGATTTGCTGATTTTGGGCATCTCTACTTGGGACTTTGGGGAAATCCAAGAAGATTGGAGTGCGATATGGGATCACATCGATGGCGTACCGCTAAACGACAAGTTCGTCGCATTATTCGGCTTAGGCGATCAAGAAGGCTATGGCGAATGGTATCTGGATGCGATGGGGATGCTGCACGACGAGATCCAGAAGAGCGGGGCTAAAATCATTGGTTACTGGCCTAATCAAGGCTACCAATTTGACGCCTCGAAAGCGCTCACCGCTGACGGAGAATACTTTGTCGGTTTAGCTCTCGATGAGGACTCACAATACGAATTAAGCGATGAACGCATTGCCACTTGGATTGAACAAATTCTTACCGAATATCAAGATCTTGCTTAGAGTTTATTAATCCTAGTGATTGAGTAATTGAAAAAAGTAACGCCAATCAAACACTAGTCCAGGATCGGTTTTCCGTTGCGGGGCGATATACTGATGTCCGGTGATCCTTTGTTGCGTGATCGCCGGATAACAGCGTTGTAGTGCTTTCGTTAAGCCAACTAAAGCCTGATATTGCGCCGCGGTATAAGGGATAAAATCTGTCCCTTCTAACTCAATACCGATAGAGTAATCGTTACAGCGGTCACGACCAGCAAATGACGACTGACCCGCATGCCATGCTCGCTGAGAAAACGGCACAAACTGCACCACTTCACCATCGCGGCGAATCAAGCAGTGGGCAGACACTTGCATCGTGGCAATCGTGGCAAAAAAAGGATGCGCACTGGCATCCAACGTACCGCTAAAAAACTGTTCGATATAAGGCCCGCCAAATTGCCCAGGCGGTAGGCTAATATTATGGAACACCAATAAAGAGATCGGCTGCTGCTCACTACGCTGATCAAAAAAAGGCGACGGTACATGGCGAGCCATTTGATACCAGCCGAGTGGGTCAATCATCAATTTCACCTTATCCGTTACACAAAAACCGCGATTAATGGCTGAATTTCACACCGAGTCAGCGTATTATTCCGACTCCATTCGATAGCATACTAAATTAGATTCGCGATGAAAAATACCCATAACAGCCAACAACGCCTTGCATACCTTAAACAGCAGCTTCCCTTGGATATTACTCGTGCGGTGCGTGATGCACTAGAAGAAGATCTTGGCGGCAGCGTTAACCCCGCTGCAGATATTACCGCTAGCCTTATCCCTGCCGATGCCCATAATGTGGCAACCATCATAACTCGCGAATCGGGCGTTTTTTGTGGCCAAGCTTGGGCTGATGAAGTTTTCAAGCAGCTTGGCGACGCAGTCAGCATTGAATGGCACGTACAAGACGGCGATAAGCTTGCCGCCAATCAAGTATTGTGCACCCTAAGCGGCCCAGCCCGCGCACTATTAACCGGTGAACGCAATGCGATGAACTTTATTCAAACCTTATCGGGCTGCGCGACGGTGACCGCGCAATACGTTAAGCAGCTGGAAGGCACCTCATGCCGCTTGTTAGATACCCGCAAAACACTGCCAGGACTGCGCAATGCGTTAAAATACGCGGTCACCTGTGGCGGCGGCTTTAACCACCGGATCGGTGTGTTTGATGCTTACCTGATCAAAGAAAATCACATTATTGCGTGCGGCGGGATCACCTCTGCCATCACGACGGCAAAAAAACTGAATCCGGGCAAACCGGTGGAAGTGGAAACCGAAAACTTAGCCGAGCTTGCACAAGCCATTGATGCGGGGGCCGATATTATTATGCTCGATAATTTAAGTTTAGACATGATACGTGAAGCGGTGCGTATTAACGCAGGACGCGCGGCACTGGAAAACTCAGGTAATGTCACCTTAGCCACCATTCGCGAATACGCGCAAGCGGGAGTGGATTACATTTCGGTAGGGGCATTAACCAAACATATTCAAGCGCTCGATCTTTCCATGCGTTTACAAGCCTAAGTGGTTAGCAAAGTCTGCGGATAAAAATTTAAGCGATGGCCACACCACCTAGAGTAGCAAGACCATAACCGAGCCAACCACGCACCACCTACCCTATCTCGAGCAATGATAGCTCGCCTGTCTCGATAACCTTGATGGATACTCAGCTCAGTAACCATAAAGTTTATCGGGATACTTTTAACCCCCTCGCAAAATAACCGTAACCGCTTTTCAAACTTTATTTAAAAACTGTCGACTGACTCCAAAACTCAAAGTCAGCCTATTTTACTGATGCAACTAGACACTTATCCTATTTTGGTCTCAACAACCGATGATAACTAAGGATAATGAAATCATGAACACCCGTAATACTAAACAACAAGGCTTTACCCTGATTGAACTGATGATTGTGGTCGCCATTATTGGTGTGCTAGCAGCGATTGCCGTCCCGCAGTACCAAAATTATGTGGCAAAAAGTGAAGCCTCCTCGGCTTTAGCGACCATATCAGGAATCCGTACCAATGTTGAAACCCATGTTGTAGGAGAAGGATCTTTCCCTACTGATATAGAAACCGTAGGGATAACCAATGAAGGAAAAACGGCATTGGGTAAAATAACGTTAGAACAAGAAGCAAACGGAGCAGGAAA
>SLFB01000281.1 GCA_007124475.1 Vibrio sp.
ATCATAATATCAAGCTGGTAGTCTTCCATCGCAGGATAGAGTATCTCTTCTATCATTGGACTTAGGCGGTGGATCTCATCAATAAATAACACATCATTTTCATCAAGGTTGGTCAATAACGCTGCCAAATCCCCCGCTTTTTCTAACACTGGACCAGAGGTGGTGCGAATATTCACCTCCATTTCATTAGCCACAATATTGGCTAATGTAGTTTTACCTAGTCCAGGTGGGCCAAAAATCAGCAAATGGTCTAAAGGTTCACTGCGTTTTTGCGCCGCTTGAATAAAGATTTCCATTTGATCGCGAACGTGATCTTGCCCTTGATAATCAGCGAGTTTTTTCGGTCGAATAGCTCGATCAATGACTTCCTCTTCTTGAAAAGTTGGATTTATCGGCGCAATAAGGCGATCGGCATCGATCATGACAAAGATCCCCATGAGGTCAGTACAATAGCAAGACAAGGCTTAACAATATCGCCTTTCAATAAAAAATATGCCATGACCTTAGACCATGGACTTAAGAGCATCTTTGATCATTTGCTCACAGCTCATGCCTGGCTTGGCAACCTGGGAAATGACTTTTGATGCTTGTACAGGTTTATAACCTAGTGCTAATAAGGCACTTACCGCTTCATCTTGAGCTGCCTGCTCGGAAGAGACTGTGGCGGTAGGCTGCGGGGCTAACTCTGTCGCAGGAGTAAATAAATCCCCAGCGCCCCATCCTTTTAAGCGATCTTTCATTTCCACTAATAAGCGCTCTGCAGTCTTTTTGCCAACACCTGGCAGTTTGATTAAGGTCGAAATATCTTCACGCTCGACACAAGCCACAAATTGACTGGCTGTCATACCAGATAAAATGCCTAAACCCATTTTCGGGCCGACACCATTCGCTTTGATCACTTCGCGAAAAAGCGCTCGTTCATTAGTGGTGTTAAACCCATAGAGTAATTGAGCATCTTCACGAACCACAAAGTGAGTATAGATGATGGCTTCTTGATCAATATTCGGTAGTTCATAAAAGCAACTCATTGGCATCTGAACTTCATAGCCAACACCATTCACTTCAATTAAAACTTGTGGGGGTTGTTTTTCAATTAGTATTCCACGCAAACGTCCAATCACAGGGATTCCTTGCTGATGTTAAGCCGATAATAGTTAGGGTCTGTTTATCTTTCGCGGTTAAATTTTGTTCGAAAGATAAACAGACCCTAGGATAATAATAAATAACTGGATGGATAGCCAGTTAAACTCAGCGATAACGCCCTCGCCTTGCCGCTGTCGCTTTACCCGCCAACGCTAACATGGTCTTATTGGTATTGGCATGGCAAATAGCCACACCTAAGGCATCGGCAGCATCTGCTTGTGGCTTGGCGGCTAATTTCAGCATATGTTGCACCATATGCTGAACTTGCGCTTTGTCTGCCGCGCCAGTCCCCACTACCGCCTGTTTAATTAAACGGGCGGCGTATTCATAGACGGGCAGTTCAGCATTGACCGCCGCGACAATGGCACTGCCACGAGCTTGGCCAAGTTTTAAAGCCGAGTCAGCATTTTTTGCCATAAACACCTGCTCTATGGCAAACACATCGGGTTGAAATTGAGTGATAATTTCTGTCACTCCCGCATAGATTTGCTTGAGGCGCAATGGCAGAGCTTGCTCAGAAGTACGAATACAGCCACTACCTAAGTAAATTAATTGGCGGCCATACTGGCGAATGACACCATAACCGGTGATCCGCGAACCGGGATCAATACCAAGGATGATCGACATAGAAATGTCCTTACCACGTGCTAAATCAATAGTCTTTGTTAGCTGCAATAAAAAACAGCGGGGTTAATGTTCCCGCTGTTTTTTATACTATACCCTTCTGACTTGAAGACGCAGCGGTCTTGGCTGTTGCTCCAAGTTGTTTGGGTATACACCAGCCACTCGCTTATTTACGGCGCCAAGTTGTTCCATTTGGGCCATCTTCAAGAATAATGCCCATTTCAGTTAACTTATTACGCGCTAGATCTGCATTAGTCCAATCTTTATTGGCTCTGGAATCATTACGCAGCTTAATAAGCGCTTCGATTTCCGATGCTTGTTGATCATCCCCGGCTGCACCTTGCAAAAAGCTCTCTGGATCTTGATGCAAAATACCAATCACTTCCGCAAGCTCGCGCATGAGTGAGCCCAGCGCACTGGCTTGGATCAGATCGTCTGTCTTCAGTCGGTTTACTTCTCGCGCCATATCAAATAGCACCGAGTAGGCTTCTGGAGTATTAAAATCGTCGTTCATGGCTGTGGTAAAGCGCTGTACGTACTCTTCACCGCCTGCTGCAGGGACAGTCATATCTAAACCACGAAGTGCGGTATATAAGCGTTCTAATGATGCTCTGGCTTGAGTTAAGTTCTCTTCACTGTAGTTAAGCTGACTACGATAGTGACCGGACATTAAGAAATAGCGCACGGTTTCAGGATCGTAATGCTGTAACACATCACGAATAGTAAAGAAATTACCCAGAGATTTTGACATTTTCTCACGATCAACCATCACCATGCCGCTGTGCATCCAAGTATTGACATATTGAGTATCATGGGCACAGCAAGATTGGGCAATTTCATTTTCATGATGAGGGAACTGCAAATCGGAGCCCCCACCGTGGATATCAAAATGATTACCTAAAATGGATGAGTTCATCGCGGAGCATTCGATGTGCCAACCAGGACGGCCAGGTCCCCACGGCGATTGCCATGTCGGTTCACCGGGTTTAGACATCTTCCACAACACAAAATCAAGCGGGCTACGTTTTGCCGTCTCAATATCAACCCGCGCACCGGCTTGGAGTTGCGTTAAGTCTTGTTTAGACAATCGGCCATATTCTTTATATTTGCTGACTTCAAACATGACATCACCATTCTCAGCCACATAGGCAAAACCACGCTCAATCAGTCTTTCTACCAAAGCGATGATCTCATCAATATAAGCCGTCGCGCGAGGCTCCACATCAGGACGAAGAATGTTTAGGGCATCAAAATCAGCGTACATTTCTTCAATCAAACGTTCAGTGAGAGAGTCACACGACTCCTGATTTTCTGCCGCCCGTTTGATAATTTTATCGTCAATATCAGTAATATTACGGACAAAGGTAAGGTCATAGCCTAAATACCGTAAATAACGCGACACCACATCAAAGGAAACAAAAGTACGACCATGACCAATATGACAGAGATCGTATATGGTGACTCCACAGACATACATGCCAACTTTCCCGGCCGTGATGGGTTTAAATTCCTCTTTTTGTCTTGTGAGTGAGTTATAAATCTTCAACATGATCTCTATCTACTTACCGTTAATTACTAGAATAATAAGTGAGTATAACAACTCTATTATCACTAGGTCATCCATTTGGTGTTTTGAATGCGCAAAAAGTTAGGCTAAAATCAGCTATTCATACAAAACAAGTAAAGGTAACCGCTATGATCACCCTTCATACCAACTTTGGTGACATCAAAATTCAACTTAATACTGACAAAGCGCCAGAAACCAGCGCCAACTTTTTGCAGTACTGCCGTGATGGCTTTTATGACAACACCCTTTTCCATCGCGTCATTGATGGCTTTATGATCCAAGGCGGCGGCATGACTTCTGGTTTACGTGAAAAGGCCACTCGTGAGCCAATTCGTAACGAAGCCAATAATGGTCTTAGTAACAAAACAGGTACTTTAGCAATGGCGCGTACTATGGACCCTCATTCAGCCAGCTCGCAATTTTTTATCAATGTTAATGACAACACTTTCCTTGATTTTAAATCTGAAAGCCGTGACGGTTGGGGCTACTGCGTATTCGGTGAAGTTATTGAAGGTATGGATATCGTTAATAAAATCAAAACCGTTAGTACTGGCTCTTATGGTATGCATCAAGACGTACCACTAGATGAAGTTGTGATTACTCATACGACAATCGCAGAATAATTTTTGGATGGAGCGCAACACGCGCTCCATTAATGGCCTTATGCAAACTCTATTTATTTCAGATCTTCACCTCACCCCTTCTCGCCCTGACATTACGGCCAGTTTTATTCATTTCATGCGTCATGATGCGATCAATGCCGATGCGCTGTATGTGCTGGGAGATCTTTTTGACTTTTGGATCGGTGATGATGACCCTACCCCTTTTAGCCAAAGCATAAAAGAGGAGTTTAAACGTTTAACCAATGCAGGCGTTACGTGCTTTTTTGTTCATGGTAATCGTGATTTTTTAATTGGTCAGCGATTTGCTAAACAAACCGGTGTAACCTTGCTGGCTGAAGAAAGTGTTATCGACCTTTACGGCCAACAAGCGGTTATCCTCCATGGTGATACTTTATGTACCGATGATGTTGGTTATTTAGCTTATCGCGCAAAAGTACATCAACCTTGGCTCCAATGGTTATTTAATCGTCTACCTTATTGGCTTAAAACTCGTATTGTGCGGCGAGTACAAACTGACATTCGCCAAGAGAAATCCAATAAATCCATGATGATCATGGATGTTACACCAAACGAAGTGATCAAGGTGATGGCAAAACATCAAGTGGATATCATGATCCATGGCCATACCCACCGCCCTGCTATCCATAAAATTAGTGAGATAAAACCCAAAATTCGCATCGTACTCGGTGACTGGGATACTCAAGGCTGGGTGTTACGTTATACTCAACACAGTTACACGCTGGAAAGCTTTCCGCTAGAGAGTTCATACTCCATGGCGTCTCAAGCTTGATATGATACAATGCTCTATCAAACTACAGTAAAATCAACATAAAAGATCCTATTACGATCTCCGTAGCGAAATAGCAACAAAAAGGGCTTTCAATTGAGATATTCCTATATTGCTCGACAACCGATATTAGACTCTCGTTGCAAAACCATCGGCTACGAGCTGCTATTTCGTGATGGCCCAAAGAACTGCTTCCCTGTTATTGATGCTGATTTAGCCACTAGCCGTTTACTATCTGAACATTTTTGGACCACGCCACCCAATGTCAAACCTCTGTTGGAGTTCGTCAATTTCCCTTATCAAAGCTTGATTGATCGAATCCCTACTCTTTTTCCACCCCATCGCATCGTGATAGAAGTGTTAGAAGACTGTCCACCAGATCAGGCGTTATTGACCGCCATCCAAGAACTAAAACAGCTGGGCTATCAAATAGCACTCGATGATTTTATGCCTCGAAAGGAGTGGTTAGCTTTCTTTCCCTATATTGATATTATTAAAATTGATCTGCAGAGCATGCCTGTTGAGCAAGCGCGGCTATTTATTAAAAAACACCAAAAATCGCATATTCAGTTTTTAGCGGAAAGGGTGGAAAACCATCAAGAGTTTGAATTAGCGCAACACGCAGGATTTCAGCTTTTTCAGGGCTATTTCTTTAGTAAACCAGCATTGGTGCAACGTAAAACCTTAGAACCTGCTTTTTTAACTGTAGTTCAATTGTGTAAAGCGATAGCCAAATCTGATATTGATTATAACGAGCTCGAGCAAATCATCAGTCGCGATTTAACCTTGTCTTATAAATTACTTAGCTTTGTTAATGCCTCGGTAATGGTCAGTGCCAAAATTCGCTCATTTAAACAAGCCTTGGTTTATTTAGGTGAGATTCGTTTACGCAAATTTATTGCTTTAGTGGCAGTGGCTGCAATCCATGAAGATAAACCTGATGAGTTATATGGCTTATCAATCCAACGCGCACGCTGCTGTGAATTACTATATTTACATGCCATCAATGAGCAGCAACCTGGTGATGCTTTCTTAACCGGCATGTTTTCGTTAATTGATAGTTTACTTGATCAACCTGCTGAAGATATTTTATGCCAGATGCCCATTGAACAAGCGGTCAAAGCAGCCATTATCTCCGGCACGGGTAAGCTTGGCCAATTATTGGCCTTAGTCAAAGCCTATGAACAGGCCGATTGGGAACAAGTACACGATATGAGTCAGCAACTCAAGCTACCAGAATCGGCCATCTGCGAGAGTTATCAACAAGCAATGCATTGGACTAAAGAGTTGTTTAATCATCACCAGTAGACAGCGGCTCAGGTTGTACTTAAACTCTGGGCATGATGATTCCCAGAGCAATTTATTCTATGGATACCTGTCCCTGTCAATCTGGCCTTACTTACGCTGACTGCTGCCAGCCGATCCACCTAGACCCTCGCCAAGCCAAAATACCAGAACAACTGATGCGTGCACGTTATAGCGCCCATGTGTTACGTTTACTGGATTTTGTCATAGACACTTACCACCCTTCCTGCCAAGCTCATCTCGAACGAGATGCTATTATAGATTCGATCAATGGCGAATGGTTGGGATTAGAAGTGGTTCGCACTTGGTTTGCCAATCATGACAATGAAGGTTTTGTGCATTTCAAAGCATTTTATCCCGCTAATCAACAAAAGTGCTGTTTAGAAGAACAATCTCGATTTGTAAAAGAACAGCAACAATGGTTTTATATTGATGGTACATTCCCAAACCAACAAAAAATTGGCCGTAATGATCCCTGTATTTGTGGTAGTGGTAAGAAGTATAAAAAGTGCTGCGGGTAGCCAGTGATGCCTTTCCTCTTCAAAGCAGCATCCGCCCTGGCTAGCTGCAACACCAACAAACTTTTGAGTTAAGGCTTTGGTTTCTATAGCCAAAAGCCCAGCATGGCTGGGCTTTTATGGATCAGCTTAATCGCTAAATATTACCAATAAACACGGGCACCGATAGCAAAACGGTTTTCGCTATCGAATTTTTTAGCTGCAACTTGCGTATCCGATGCTTGATTTGAATAACCTAACGTTGAGCCGTCACGATAACCATACTCAGCATAAATACGTGCCCAACTAGCAATCAAATATTCTGCTCCAAGATAGGCATTAGTAAAATCTTCGTTTTTAACATTGTTAACGTTAGTCTTGTATTGAGTAAATTCATAACCAGCATATACGCTTGTTTTATCTGCGACTTTAAATTTACCACCAAGTGAGAATGCATCCTCATCAATATACCAATCCGAAGTATTACTTTCGATACTAGCATTATAATAAGTAAAACCGATAACACCGCTACCAAGCTTATACTCTGTGGTCAACTGATAATAAGTGTTGGTTAAATCATGAGTAACTTTTTGATCCACAGTGACCTTATCATCACCATTAACCGCTACTTTATGCTTACCTACTTCAAAGTTTTTATCCGTGTTTTTACCAGCACCAGCATGGAAAGATAAATCACCAAAAGAAACACCAGCGTATAATTCAATTAACTCTTGTTCTTTGTTATCTGAATCAACACCATAGTTAGCTTTGATCCAGTAGTTATCTGCATCATAGGTATATTTAATCAAAGAGTTATGTACTGCTTTAGACAAGGTTGCATGTCTTAGGCCTGAGCCACCATAAAAGTATGAGTAATCAGCGCCCCAAGCATCATCAGATATCACCCATTGTTTACCTAAACTTAAAGTGCCGTAATCATCGGTTTTAAAACCTAGGATATGGTTACGAACTGTCATCGCGCCCTCATCGCGCAAACCGAATTCAACTTTACCCTGTAAAGTCAAGCCGTCGTTGAGACGATAATTAGCATCAATCCCCGTTCGAGATGAGCCAGAGCGTAGAGTTGGCTCATCACCATCGTCTTTTTTCAATTCAGTACGAATATGACCATAAAAGTCAATGGAAGCTATATCTGACTTATAAAGTTCTACTGCGCTTACAGATGTTGCAGTACTAGCGATCGCTAATGCAATTACTGTTTTTTTCATGACAATCCACTGCCTTTTCTTATTATGGGAATTCCCTTTCGATTCCCTTGTGTTTAACTTGATGACTGATTAACTCTGCGGCTAATTCAGTTCATCATCCATTTCGCGGCTTAGATTGCAAAATAAGTTTTAACATGTCAAATTTTATATAAAACATAAAAACAAAAAATAAAAAC
>SLFB01000300.1 GCA_007124475.1 Vibrio sp.
CAAAACCTTTCACCTCGCTGACCGTCATACCTTCAATACCTACGTCCGCTAATGCTTCACGTACATCATCAAGCTTAAAGGGCTTAATTATTGCGTTAATCAGTTTCATCCTATCCTCTCTGTCACCGTCGTCCGTTTACCAAACCTTTAATCCAATTGTTATGCCAACTTTTAACCTATTGTTTTTATTTAAATTAAGCTAAAACTCCAGCGATGAAAAATAAAAAGCGCACCATTTCGGTGCGCTTTTTCCCACTGTTGGAGCAAAGGGGCGGTAATTCACTGATGTTGTGCAATCCTCAACAAAATCTCGTAGGTTGATAACGAATAAATTCACACCATTGTGCAATCATTTGCTTAAAATCTTCTAATCCACAGCTAGCGGTACTTTCACAATCATAAAAATCAAAGTCACTCTCAGACTCTAATTCATCCTCATGGGACAATACATTCGCCTGTACGGTAACTTCATCGGTCAAAATCATCAGGCTAATTTCTCGTCCTTCTACGACTTGCTCTTGGCTCGGCGCTTGCTCGGCTTGATGAATGGCTTGTAACACGTGATCCACTTTTTGACGGTCATGACTGATTTCTTCTTGCAGCCAGCGGCCAATGATTTCGTGACCCATTGAAAATGAACAGTAATAGCTGCCATCAAGGGTATTTTTTTTAAATTCGTAGTCCATCAGGTTCTCTGCAATTGCTACTTGGGGATACATATAATCTTGTTATTATCGGTGATTATCGATAGTAAAGAAACACAAGTACTCGATTGGCCTAGCTTAGGCGAGTAAATAACCTCAGCCCTTAAGGTATCATAATGAAAATTGTCATTGCTCCCGATGCTTATAAAGAAAGCTTAACCGCGATGCAGGTAGCCACTGCAATAGAAAATGGCTGCAAACAGATTTTTCCTGATGCCCAATATATTAAGTTACCTATGGCTGATGGTGGAGAAGGCACGGTTCAATCGCTGATTGACGCCACCGGAGGATCTATTGTTACCGCCTCGGTGACAGGCCCTTTAGGTGAACAAGTTGACGGCTTCTACGGATTGATGGGCGATGGTAAAACCGCCGTGATAGAGATGGCAGCCGCTTCTGGTTTACACCTTGTCGCGCCAGAGCTGCGCAACCCAATGAAAACCACCAGCTATGGCACCGGTGAACTGATCAAAGCCGCACTCGAGCACGGGGTTGAGCAAATCATCATTGGTATCGGTGGCAGCGCGACTAACGATGCTGGTTTAGGCATGGCGCAAGCCTTAGGGGTTAAAATGCTTGATGCACAGGAGAATGATTTAGGTTTTGGTGGTGAAGAACTGGCTAAACTGGCTCGTATTGATACCTCTGCTATCGACCCACGCTTGGCTAACATCACGCTACAAGTGGCTTGTGATGTCAATAATCCTTTATGTGGTGAGCAAGGGGCAACGCAGATATTTGGTCCACAAAAAGGCGCCACCCCAGAGATGGTTGCGCAGCTTGATGCTAACCTTGCTCATTACGCGCAGATCATCAAAACGCAACTGGCAATCGATGTCAAAGATATCCCCGGCGCAGGCGCGGCGGGAGGTTTAGGAGCAGCGCTGATTGGCCTACTTGGTGCAAGCCTGCGTCCCGGCATTGAGATTGTCATGCAAGCCGTTAATCTGAGTGACATAGTCAAAGATGCTGATTTAGTAATTACTGGCGAAGGACGTATTGATAGTCAAACCATTTATGGCAAAACACCCATCGGGGTCGCGCGAACCGCCAAACGTTTTTCGGTGCCAGTCATCGGCATTGCGGGAAGCTTGTCTGCCGATTGCAGCGTTGTACATCAACATGGGATGGATGCGGTGTTCAGTGTTGTACCAGGTTGCGTTGACTTAGCAACTGCTTTTGCCGAGGCGGCGCACAATATCGAACTGACCGCACGTAATGTGGCGGCGGTGTTTGGTGTGGCTCTCGCTAACAACTCATTATCGACACATCATAACCGCTAGTATTAAGGAAAAAATGCCAGTGATCGTCAGGATCACTGGCATTGTCTATTCACGACTTGTCACTCAAGATAACAATTAGAAAGTATAGTTAGCCGAGATCCATAACCGGCGCCCTTCTAAAATCGCACCTTTGGTAGAACGGGTTTGATGGCTATACTTGCTCGCATAGTGGATATCATCATTATATTCATAAGCGGTGAACTTACGAAAATCTTGGTTAAATAAATTATAAATTGTTGCATTGACACTGAAGTTGTTATTGATCCGATAAGCACCACCCAGATCAAACAAGGTATACGCTTTAATATCCCCTACCGCATCATACAAGGCTTTATTGGCAGGACTAAGATCTTCCACTAAACCATTAAAGCGGCGGCTTTCACCACGATAATTCACTGCCAACCAAACATTGGCTTGCTCAGTCGCAGCCCAGTTCACTTTCGCACTGGCTTTGTGTTTTGGTGTATCACTCAGCTCGCCAGCAACCTTACCGTTTTCTTTAATTTCTGTTTCGGTAAAGGTGTAGTTCATCGAGAAATTCACGGTATCGAGCAATGGCATCGCAAAGGCAAATTCCACACCGCGACTGTAAGCTTCATCTACGTTGGTTTGTTGGCTAAAGGTATCTTGAGTCCAGTTACTGCCAAAGCTAACGCAACCAGGACGGTCCGGATTATCTGATGAGTGACAGTTATATAATGGTGCACCACGAGTAATCTTATCATCAAACTGATTATGGAAAAGGGTGACATTAGTGGTAATCCCCTGATCTCCATGGTAATAAAAAGCGAGTTCAGTAGTGCGAGTGGTCTCAGGTTTTAAATCAGGAGAGCCGATAGTAATTTCTGCGCCCTGCGCAGTAATCCCATTAATGCCACTATGCAACACATCAACTTGTGGCGCTTTATAACCAGTGCTTACACCGCCTTTGACTGTCATTGTTGGACTTAAGCTATACACCGCATAGGCACGTGGGCTGAATTGGCTACCAAAAGCATCATGGTGATCGTAACGGCCACCTAAAGTCAGGCTTAAATCATCAGTAATTAACCATTCATCTTCGGCAAATAGTGACCATGTGGTTTGTTCGAAGTCTTCACTAGACATCCCATCGGTCATAGAAGCATTCCAATACTGTGCCCCCACCGTCAGATAATGATCATCTCCAATGGTTGTATTAAGCTTGGTATCCAACACAATATTGCTGGTTTCTAATTCACGTTTATCTTTAACATTCTTACCTGGGATACCACTTGGATTATTTGGATCTCCTGGAATGGTACGACCAATGGTTTCAGAAACGTTATACATGACACTCGATTCCCATACCCCTAAATCCACTTGAGAAGTATGACCGAGAGCAAACTGACGATTTTCATAGCGTAATTCATCATCGTAACCACGCCACCTTGTTGGGGTATCATTATTACTTAATTTACGGTTTTCTGGGGTACCGTTATCGTAATTCTGGCGCGATAAATCCATATCGAGCCATAAGTTATGCTCTTCTATCGCAATATAATCAAGACGCGTACCAAAGGTATAGTTTTCATTTTCGACCTTACTTTGACCACGAGTGCTTAATTCCTGACCACCCGCTCCCTGCGCAGTAAGATTAGACTCATTACGTTTATAAAAACTACCGCGCACGGCGAGACCTAATGTATCTGCGATCAGCGGACCACTGGTATGCAAGCTGGTTTTATGAGTATCGCCAAATTCACGCTCTTGCTGCCAAGTATAATCTTGCGTGATCGAGGTATTCCAAGTGTCGGTCACTTTACGGGTAATAATATTGATAACCCCGCCCATCGCATCTGAGCCGTAAAGTGTTGACATCGGGCCACGGACAATTTCAATCCGTTCAATGGCATTAACCGGTGGCATGACGCCTCCCGACATCTCACCAAAGCCATTTGGCGTGATATTTCCCGCCACATTTTGTCTGCGACCATCGATCAAAATCAGCGTATATTCAGACGGCATCCCACGGATACTGATATTCAAACCACCGGTTTTTCCGGTATTACCAAAAACATCAATCCCTTCTTGATCTTGTAGCGCCTCAGCAAGGTTAGCAAAACGCTTCATTTCTAAATCAGCTCGTGAAATCACACTAATAGTAGCGGGAGCATGAGTTAGCTTTTGTTCAAAACCAGAAGCCGTGACAACCATCACTTCATCCGCTTTACTTTCTACTTGGGCCAACACCGGCAAATGACACAGCGAGGCAATGGCCACCGCTAAGCTCGTTTTACGAGTCAACAACATGATTCTATTCCTTTCTCTTATTGTATAATGCCCATTGTTTGGTCCAAGATGGCGCTCAAAAAAATAACCGTACAGAGACTAACCAAGTGGGTAACCTCATGCACAATGTCAATTTTGAGGAAAATAAATGGGCTTACATTATCACCAAAAGAAATCTAACTAATAATGATTATCAATTGTATTCACTTTACATTCTTTACAATCAAAAGTGGGAACTTTTTTATCGGCTTGATAAAGGGGAAAACTTAATGTGACTGATAGACCTTGGTTATTTTCAGCCATCACATAGCCGGACATTTTTTCAGCCGCTTGTTGGACAATTGATAACCCTAAGCCATAACCCTTACCGGGCTGCGAGTTAGAACCTGCTTGATAAAAGGGACAAAAGATCCGTTTTAACTGCTCAGCGCTGACTCCTGGACCATTATCACTGACAATGATCCTTACCTGCTGATCTTGTCTTATTGCCATGATCTTAATACAACACTGATCACCAGCGTATTTGGTCGCGTTAGTGAGTAAGTTGTCTAGTATGCTGCCTAATAGTACTCGATCGCCCATTATCCACAGATCTTGGTCACCGGGCATCAGTTGCAATTGCTGATTTAATTGTAAATGAGGACGAAATAGTTCTATTTGCTGATTTAAGTACCCTTGTACATCTAATGGCTTTAGATTGACCTGAAAATGGCTACTTTGTAAGCGACTGAGCTCGAGGATTTTCTCGATCATTGAATTCATCAGTTGCGCTTCTTGCTCGGCACGCTTTAGCCATTGACTATGCTCTTGCGGATCCTGAGTGTGACTAACGAGATGTAGCGCTAAAGCCTGCCGAGTCAGCGGCGTTTTTAATTCATGAGATAAGGTGCGAACGAGCTTACGCTGCTCATCCATCAATTTTTGGATCTGCTCTGCCATGTTATCAAAATCAGCCGCCAACTGCTGAAACTCCAACGGGCTTTGACCGATAGATTGCGAAACTCGCGTTGCTGTCAATCCCTGAGCCACCGCACGGCTTGCACATTGCAATCGATCCAGTGGTCTTTGTAACTGACGACTAAGTACCCAAGAGATGAAGGTTAAAATGAATAGACTTAATAACAGGTTGGTTGACCAAAGATAATACCCAGCTCGTGATGCTGGATGTTGCTGCCACGGTAGCTGAACCATCAACGAGTATCCCTCGCTCATCGGCACAATGATCATCGGTTTCGAAACTCGAGTCCCCATAGGTTCATTGAGCTGGCGAGCGTAACGCATTTTCATTTGCACATGAGGATGCACCTCTCGCCCACTGACTATCTGGTTAGCTTCATCGACCACATACAGTAAATAAGGCTGAGACACTTCCCACTGTACTAACGCTTCAGCCCCGAGCTGACGTTGTTGGTTGGCTGTGAGTGTTAACTGATGTAATTCTCGTTGCACTTTATTGGGCAAGGTTAAAAAACGCTCATAAAGCATCATTTCTACGGCAGTAAAAGCCAATAAAATTAACAATACACTGAGCGCTAAACTGACAAAGAGACGCACCACCAATCGCTGGCAAACCTTGTTTCCACTCAAATATTTCCACCACCGACGAGTAAGCCGTTTACTGAGTAAGGGCAAATTGATACCCCACCCCGCGGGCGGTACGAATGGTGGATTTAGGCCAGCCAGCTTGCGATAACTTACGACGTATATTGCTGATATGCATATCTAAATTGCGATCAAACGGACATAGCTCGCGTTTTAACACTTGATGTTGGAGTTCAGATTTCGCAATGACCTGCTGCGGATGAGCCGCCAAATACGTCACTAAATCCAACTCAGTTTGAGTAAATGGCAGCCGGCGTAAGGTATCAATATGAGCGGATAATGGCTCTGGAAAATTAAGCGTAAAATGATGGGTATGGCGCTGTTTTTCTAACGCGACGCGGCGTAACGTCGCTTTGATCAGAGTCAGTAATTTGGGAATGCTAAACGGCTTAGTTAAATAGTGATCAGCACCCGCTTCATAACCATCGATTTTTGCCGCTTCATCCGCAAACGCGCTGATCATCACAATCGGAGTTGAAAAACGCTGACAAATACGTCTTGCCGCCTGCAAGCCATTGAGTTTAGGCATCATCACATCGAGTAACACCAGATCAAAGGGATGATTGGCGAGCTGAGTTAACGCTTGCTCACCATCATGAGCACAGATGACTTGATAGCCTTCATTCACCAACACGGATTCGAGTAGTTGGCACATCATAGGATCATCATCAGCGATTAAAATAGTCGGCATAAATTTAAAGAAAAATAAATAGGAATTGTTATCATTCTATTTATTATTACCTCGAATACAAGTAAAACCAGTCTTCTGACAGCCGTAAACCTAGACTTGGTTAAGCAATGTTTTTCTTAAAATGCCAACCTACAAACCTTTCATCGTCATTAAAACACTTTTATCTCGAACACAATTTAACCGCGAAAGATAAACAGACCCAAACAAAAAAAAGCCACCCATAGGGTGGCTCATCATTCATTAGCGACTATTCAAGGCTTGTCGATCATACCGCTTGCTGAACAATAACCGTATCTGCCTTTTTAGTGTAATGAGGCATTAAGTGGAAGTTCAAATAGCGATAAGTATCCGCTGCCGTCGCATCAATCTGCTTGGCGTAATCCAAGTACTCGGTCATGGTCGGAATACGACCTAATATGGCTCCAACCGCAGATAGCTCCGCGGAAGCCAAATAAACGTTAGCTCCTGTACCTAAACGGTTCGGGAAGTTACGAGTCGAGGTAGACATCACCGTTGATTTATCAGCCACTCGCGCTTGGTTACCCATACACAATGAACATCCTGGTGTTTCAATTCGCACGCCAGCACGACCAAAAATACCATAATAACCTTCGGCGGTGAGTTGATCGCGGTCCATTTTAGTCGGAGGCGCAACCCACAAACGAGTATCCAGTTGACCGTTGTATTTCTCCAGCAATTTACCTGCTGCGCGGAAATGACCGATATTAGTCATACAAGAACCGATGAACACTTCATCAATTTGGGTGCCCGCACAATCAGACAACAAACGAGCATCATCAGGATCGTTCGGCGCACAAAGGATCGGCTCTTTGATGTCAGCTAAATCAATCTCTAATACATGAGCGTATTCTGCATCCTTATCCGCTTCCATCAACTCTGGGTTGGCTAACCACTGCTCCATTGCTGTGATACGGCGTTCAATCGTGCGACGATCGCCATAACCTTCAGCAATCATCCATTTCAGCATAGTGATATTGGAGTTTAGGTATTCAGCAATCGACTCTTGCGATAACTTAACAGTACAACCCGCTGCAGAACGTTCAGCTGAAGCATCAGAAAGTTCAAAAGCTTGCTCTACCGTTAAATGCTCAACCCCTTCAATTTCCAGAACTCGGCCGGAAAACTCATTGATTTTACCAGACTTCTCTACGGTGAGTAGGCCTTGCTTAATGCCGAAATAAGGAATGGCATGCACTAAATCACGCAAGGTAATACCTGGCTGCATTTCACCTTTAAAGCGCACCAAAATCGACTCTGGCATATCCAGTGGCATCACTCCGGTTGCCGCGGCAAAGGCCACTAAGCCTGAACCAGCAGGGAAAGAGATACCTAATGGGAAGCGTGTATGGGAGTCCCCCCCCGTTCCCACTGTGTCAGGTAACAGCATGCGGTTTAACCAAGAGTGAATAACACCATCGCCAGGACGCAGTGATACACCACCACGATTCATAATAAAATCAGGTAATGTATGATGAGTATTAACATCTACTGGCTTCGGATAAGCAGAGGTGTGACAGAAAGACTGCATAACCAAGTCGGCGGAGAAGCCCAAACAAGCTAAGTCTTTAAGCTCATCACGAGTCATTGGGCCGGTGGTATCTTGTGAACCGACGGTGGTCATTTTTGGCTCACAATAAGTACCTGGTCGTACACCGGTGACACCACACGCTTTACAGACCATTTTCTGCGCTAAGGTAAAGCCTTTGTTACTTTCTGCCACTGGCACTGGGCGACGAAACACGGTTGATGCCTCAAGACCCAGTGATTCACGAGCTTTGTCGGTCAAACCTCGTCCTATGATCAATGGGATACGACCACCCGCACGTACTTCATCAATCAAGACATCGGTTTTTAATTTAAATGTGGCCAGCACTTCACCTGTTTGATGGTTGCACACTTTGCCTTCAAATGGATAAACGTCAATCACATCACCCATATTCAGTTTAGAAACATCCACTTCAATCGGTAAAGCACCCGCATCTTCCATGGTGTTAAAGAAAATAGGGGCTATTTTACCACCAAGTACATAACCACCAGCGCGCTTGTTAGGCACAAAAGGAATGTCATCGCCCATAAACCAGAGTACTGAGTTGGTCGCTGACTTACGTGAAGAGCCGGTTCCCACAACATCACCAACATAAACCAGTTGATGACCTTTTTCTTTCAGTGCTGCAATTTGACCAATCGGCCCAATACTACCCGGTTGATCGGGCTCAATACCTTCCCGCTCATTTTTTAGCATGGCCAAAGCATGCACCGGAATATCAGGACGTGACCACGCATCAGGAGCAGGTGATAAATCATCGGTGTTAGTTTCACCGGTGACTTTAAATACGGTAAGGGTAATCTTCTCAACTAAGGCGGGTTTGGATAAGAACCAATCGGCATCAGCCCAAGACTGCATCACTTGTTTCGCAAAAAGATTACCTTGTTTGACTTTGTCTTCTACATCGTAAAAAGCATCAAACATCAATAAAGTATGTGAAAGGGCCTCAACCGCAATCGGAGCTAAGGTATTATCATCTAACAACGAGACTAAAGGCTCGATGTTGTAACCACCTTGCATGGTGCCAAGCAACTGAGCAGCTTTTTCGCGGCTCACCAGGGGTGAAGTGACTTCTCCTTTAGTAATCGCCGTTAAAAAGCCGGCTTTAACATAAGCCGCTTCATCAACACCAGGAGGAATACGATTTTCAAGTAAATCAAGGATGAAAGTTTCTTCACCTTGGGGTGGATTTTTGAGTAGCTCAACAAGTCCAGCAACTTGTTCAGCGTCTAAAGGTTTGGGTACAACTCCTTCAGCAGCACGCTCTGCGACGTGTTTACGATAGGCTTCAAGCACGACTTTTTCCTCTCATTGCGGTTCACCCCAGTTATTATTAAAAGGTGAGTGAACATCCTTGGAAACTTGGCTCTCTGTTGCTGATGTTTTCATTCAAATATGACTGAGAAACCGCGCCCAAGAGGCCAAACTGTGAACAACAGAATAGCAAAATTAACGATAAATTAAAATCTCATCACTTTGACCAACATAGCAAGTTAAGATGAAAGTTACTTAGTTAAGCGCCCTATACACGGCTTATTAACCAAACCGACGCTTGATAAACGAGCGATTAAGCTAAAAAGTGGTGCCCAATATCAGGTAAATTGAATCAAAACTTTGCTCTGTACGTCCATAGCCGAACATGATCGGACCGATTGGTGAATCAATCCCGGCAAATAGTGAACCGGCAACGTATTTAGGTGCACTGCCGACATTTAAATCAGGATCAGACCACACGCCGCCATATTCGATGGAAGCACCTAAATAAAAAGGCGCATTAAATAAACCAAAATCATTATCGAACCAACGATAGCGGTAAACTAAGCTGGTGAAAGCCTTGTTTTGCCCCAACAGGCTATTACGCGGAATGCCAGAAAGGTTGAGGAAACCGCCTAAGGTTTTCGGCTCTACAGGAGTAATCGATTTTTTACTTCTCACTTCACCGTAATCGAGATTTGCAACTATCGAATGCCGGCCAAAACTTCTCGCTGACATTAATTTGGCAGAAAAATCGTACACCGTATCAGAATTGCGCCCTTGCGCTTGATAGCTAACGTCATCCACTTTATCCTGAGAAATAAAATATTCGAGCGCAACATAATTACCTTCGCGCGGCAAACTAAAGTTATCTAATGAATCGATGCGATAATTGACAAATACCCCTTGGCGTATAAAAGAAGCATTGCCAAGATCAGGTAAGGTAGTCATTTGCACTTGACCATCTATATAGCGAGCACCAATTCTGAACTCCCGCCATAATGTTTGTTGATAGCCCAATGTCCCTTCACCGGTCAGCGTGCGGTATTGGATCGGTAAATAATTGCGGGTAGCAGAAAGGCCAGTATTCTCAAATAGATCCTCATAAGGAATCTGACGGCTGTCGTCACGGTAGCGTAATGTCAGGGTGTTAAATAGTTTCTGACTAGAAAATAAGGGCGAATAAAGCTCACCTTCAAATTGTTTATCTGTACCTAAATCCATATTCAGGGAGAACTCTGCTCCCTGAGAACCAAGATCAGTAAAATTAAGAGAAGCCCCTAACGAATATTGGCTGGTCGTACTGAAGTCATCTTCCAAGAAGAAACGGAAATTGAGGTAATTGGGTCCCCAACCCTTTTGATACACATCCACCAATAAATTGTGCTGCTCATTTTG
The DNA here is from genome assembly GCA_007124475.1 of Vibrio sp. GTDB lineage: Bacteria > Pseudomonadota > Gammaproteobacteria > Enterobacterales > Vibrionaceae > Vibrio. The sequence goes on from SLFB01000300.1 coordinate 10,750, forward strand.
TTGCTCAAATTGATAACGAACCAGTTTAAATCGGTCTAGAGCATATAAACGATCAATACTGGCCTCGATTTCTTCAGTACTTAGCCTAGTGTCTTGCGCTAAGTTCAATCTATTTTTTAACAATACATCACTATAATGTGAGTGATTGCGTAAAATAATATTATCAACCACCTGCTGATCGCCATATTGCAATCGATGTCGGCGCTGAGTTTTATCATCAATATAGGCTTGGTACTGAGCACTGGTGACCGCTAATTGCGATAATTGGGCCTGTTGAGAAAGGGCGGTTTGATAACCTTCAGCAAAGGCATCGGCCATTTTATGAAATTCTGTGGTTTCCATTAAGCCCACATTGGGTCTGAGTAAGATATCTTGTTCAGTTAAATAGCTGGCTTGATACTCAGTGGTACGCCTCACTAAATAATTCGACAACTGATTAGCAGCACTAAAAAAACTACTAAAGGTCTCTTGCTGCTTATAATCAGAGCTAATATCAACCGCAATAACTACATCGGCTCCCATGGCTTTAGCCACATCGACAGGCATGTTATTGGTTACCCCGCCATCCACTAACCAGCGGCCATCAATATCATACGGAGGAAGAGCGCCAGGCACAGACATACTCGCCATCATCGCATCCACTAAATAACCTTGATCTAAAATCACAGGCTGCATGTCGATGATGTCCGTTGCCACCGCGCGATAAGGAATAACAAGCTGATCAAAAGAGTCCAACTTCACCACGTTGCCCGACGTTTCCCGCAAAATACGTAGCATGCTTTGCCCTTGTACCACGCCGCGCGGAGCTCGTAGCCCATCCCAACCAAACCCCAAATCCGTGGTCAATTGATAACGGTCTTCGTATTCTTTATCTCTTACTCGCCGCTGGCTACGGCTGACCCGATCTCGATAACCAGATTGCCAATTAACGCTATAAATGATGCTTTCAATTTCTTCAGCGCTCATGCCGGTAGCATAAAGGCCAGCAACATAAGCCCCCATGCTGGTGCCGACCACCATATCCACCGGAATATGCATTTCTTCGAGTGCTTTGAGAACCCCAATATGCGCCGCGCCTTTCGCACCGCCACCCGCTAAAACCAAGGCGATTGTTGGACGTGAGGGAGGATCATCTTGCTTGCTTGCAGCGGAAACACTCGTAACGCTTAAGGTCATGATAATCGCTATGATACTTAGTGGCCAACACCGCACATCCTACCCCTCATCCTTAAAAATCAATCTACTATAAACCCCCTAGGCTACCATCGAAAGATATTTTTTAACCACCCTGGTGATTGATTTTCACATTGTTGACGCATTTCACCAGCAGGATCCCAAACCGGTAACTTGAACTCACTGTGACAATCTAGTTGTAGCGCTCCAGAAGATGTTGCTGTAAAGCCGACCGTGCTAATACCACTAGGCCAAGGCAGAGTAAGAACTTGAGGCTGACGTTGCCGCAAATATTCTGCATAAACACGTAATGCGCCACTCGCTCCAGTTAATTGCGTCGGCTGATTATCATCACGCCCCAACCAAATAGTCGTCACTTCACGGCCATCAACCCCAACAAACCAGCTATCACGCCGATCACTACTAGTGCCGGTTTTTCCCGCCAGCGCTGCCCAAGCAAACTGATTATTCAAATAACGTCCGGTGCCCTGCTGCACTCCTTGCTTCATGGCATAAGTGGTTAACCAAGCCGCTTGCTGCTCAACCACTTGTGCACTTCTTGGGATCGACTGATAAACAACATTGCCTTGTAAGTCGACCACAGAGCGTAACGCCGACAGCGGCGCTTTTCGCCCTGAATTGGTCACGGTTTGATACATTTGCGCCACTTGATAAGGCGTCAATGATAAAGACCCTAACAACATCGCTGGGACAGGTTTAATTTCCTGACTATCGACACCTAAACGCTGCAAAGTTTGTGCTACTTGGGTTATCCCTACATTCATGCCTAGCTGGACAGTAGGAACGTTGTAGGAACGGGCCAAGGCTTGGTACAAGGGTACATCGCCTCGATACTGACGATCAAAGTTACGCGGTGTCCAGACGCTACCCTCACTCCCTCTAAGCGTGATGGGTTTATCGTGTAACGTTGTCGCCAAATGGTATTTTTCAGGTTGCGCTAATGCGGTTAAATAGACTGCCGGTTTAACCAAGGAGCCTATCGGTCGGCTAGCATTTAATGCTCGATTGAAACCGTCAAATCCCACTCGCTTACCACCGACCATAGCGCGGATCTCACCACTGCTACGATCAACTGCTATCGCTGCCGCTTCCAATTGATTACCCGCTTGTTGAGCAAGCTGAGTCACTTGAGAACTAATGGCTTGTTCCAGTTTGGCTTGGGATATCGGATCTAACGAAGTAAACACCCGTAGCCCCTGCGCCGTTTGAAAACCGTCTGCCAATTGCGCTCTTAATTCCCGAGACACTTGTTGGAAGTAAGCCGGTTGGCGGCTAGCAATTCTTAATGGCGATTGAACATCTAGTGGCCTAGCTATCGCTTGTTGATACTGCTGAGCGGTGAGGAAATTCTGCTCCATCATCACTCTGAGTACTAGATCACGCCGCTCACGAGCACGATCAGGAAAACGCACCGGATGATAATACGAAGGACCTTTGACCATCCCCACCAGTAACGCTAGTTGATCAATGCGTAATTCTGACAATGGCTGCCCAAAGTACCAACGTGCCGCCAAACCAAAACCGTGAATCGCTTCACGGCCATTTTGACCAAGATAGACTTCATTAAGATAGGCTTCCAAAATACGATCTTTGCTATAACGATAATCGATAATTAACGCTAAATACGCTTCGCGTAATTTACGCCATAAGGTTCGATCGCTGGATAAAAAGATATTTTTTGCTAACTGCTGAGTTAAAGTACTGCCACCTTGTACCGTTCGACCTGCTTGTAAATTCGCTAACATAGCGCGAGCAATGGATAACGGAGAGATACCATCGTGCTGATAAAAATTGCGATCTTCGGTCGCTAACAAAGCATCAACCATAATTTCCGGAAATTGATCTCGGCGCAAGAATAGACGCTGCTCCAAAGCATTACGCTCTAACATGCCAAGCATCTTGGCATCGAAACGTAAGAACCCTAATTGACCTTGCGGGGCTTGCAAAGATTGGATCTGCTGTAACCCGTTATCATCAAAAGTAAGCATCACATGCCGCTCTGATTCAGGACCATCGGCAAATTCAAACGGGCGACGGATCAATTCAATCCGCGTCGCGGAAGAAGCGTATTCCCCCACCAAACGTGGCTGACTGACTTTACGGTAATTGAGAGCATCTAATTCATCACTCACTTCAGATAGGCTAATCGCATCACCTGGTTGAAGGGTCAAGACTCTCGCGTACATTACCGTTGGCAAGTCAAATAGCTGACCATCAAAACGCTGTTTGACCACACTGTCTAAATAGAGACCCGCAAACAAAAGAAGCGCGGCGACAGTCATCGCTAACTTCCAACTCATCCCCCATAGCTTTCTACCTATGCTGGTTTTGGTTACTTTTGCTGACGATGAGGGGCGTTTTTTCGCTGTCCGCTGGCGCGTACTGGCCTTTTTTGCTGTTGTTGGAGTTTTAGGTTTAGCCGGCTTTTTCACCGGTGATTTGCCATTAGTCATGAGTCAAAATGTCGTTTGGTTTTCGTGGTCGCAATATGATTGGCCGGATCATCTGGCCAAATGTGTTTTGGGTAACGCCCTTTCATCTCTTTTTGAACCTCACGATAAGCTCCTTGCCAAAAACTGGCTAAATCGCGGGTGATTTGCAATGGACGCTGCGCGGGAGAGAGTAACTCCATCACCAAAGGGATGCGTCCTTTTGCGATCAATGGCGAGCTTTTCTCACCAAAAACCTCCTGCATTTTCACTGATAAAACGGGGTCATAACCGACTTGGTAACGAATTTTCTTACGACTTCCTGTCGGTAAAAGGTGATGTGTCGGTAACCATTGATCTAATTGTTGATTAAGCGGCCAGCCAAGATAAGCATGCAGTGCCTCCAACAGAGAAACTCGTTGCAATGCTTTAGCTGAACGAACCCCCGTTAAATACGGCGCTAACCATAGATCAAGATGATTCAATAAACCTTGCTCACTCATATCAGGCCAAGCTTCTTCTGGAAGCCATTCACTGGCACAGCGAACTCGCGCTAACCATTCTTGGCTTGCACTGTCCCAATTTAATACTGAAAGCCCCTGCCGTTGGACAAAATCAAGTAAAGCCTCGGTGATTTTTTCAGACGCCGGTTGGGCAATGGGCTGACGAGTAATCACTAACTGACCTAACCGTTGTTGTCGCTCAGCCAGTAAACCTTGTCCTTGCTCATCCCACTGCACCAACTCTCGTGCGCTCACCCTTGATGAGTGACCCACCAATAGCGATTGCAGGTCAACCGCCAAAGCCGCAAAGATTTGGCTCGCCTGTTGCTGGCTACGAATGAGATCTATGGCGAGTAAGTATTCACATCCAGCAAGTGGATGCTGATCGGACACAAACGCACCATGACCATTGGCTAAAATATACTGGCCATGCTGAGCGCGCTGCTGAGCCAAGCGATCCGGAAAGGCAAAATAAGCCACGCTTGCTAACAAGCGATCATCGACATCCTGGATAGCAAATGAGTAATCAAAATATTGAGCCAAAGCTTTAGCTCGTCGCTGCCATTGGTTTAGCTTACTGTGTTGCTGCTGTTGCCAGCGATAAAGACTGTGCTGAATATCCAGCACTTGCCGTTCAGGCTCTTCAATCAACACGGCTAAAGCGATGGCTGTCGCAAGATAAGCACGACCTTTTGCCGCTGACCAAACCAACATAGCCGCAAGGCGAGGCTCGATACCTAATTGATGCGCTTGCTTACCAGCGCGGGTTAACTGCCCTCTGGCATCAAGCAACTCCAGTTCAACCAGCAAGGTTTGTGCTTGCTTGAGCGCGGGCGCTGGAGGTAAATCTAACCATAATAAATCACTAGCCGATGACGCGCCCCATTGCGCGAGCTCCAAAGCCAAAGGTGCCAGGTCACTGTGCAAAATGTCAGCTGGTGGGGTCGGCATTTGCTGCTGCAATTGCCCTTCACTATATAAACGCACACACAGCCCTGGCTCTAAACGTCCAGCGCGCCCAGCTCTTTGTTGCGCCGAGGATTGACTGATCCTAACTTCCTCTAAACGCGTGATCCCCGTTTTCAGATCAAACCGCGCTCGACGCTCAAGGCCAGAATCGACCACTAAGCGAACGCCCTCAATCGTCAACGAGGTTTCAGCGATGTTGGTTGCCAGGACAACTTTACGTTGCCGAGCAGGGCTAGGAATTAAGGCTTGCTGTTGCTGAGCAAAAGGCATCTGACCAAATAAAGCATGAACTTCGATATCAGCGGGTAAATCTGTTAATTTTTGTTGTAATTGACTAATGCTCGCCGCACTGGGTAGAAAAGCCAATAAAGAGCCCGACTGCTCAGACAACAACTGCCGGATTTGTTGCTCAAGTACGACAAGCCAGCCTTGGTTAGCTAATAAAGGACGATATATCAACGATACAGGATAGCTTCGCCCCTGAGATTCAATATAGTGTGCATCAGGTAATAAACCTTGCAGCGCCGCGTGATCTAAAGTCGCTGACATAATTAGAATTTTCAACTCTTCACGCAGTGCCATTTGTACCTCAAGCGCAAAGGCTAATGCCGTGTCGGCTGGCAAACTTCGCTCATGAAATTCATCAAATATCAGCAAATCAATCCCGGTTAATTCAGGATCGCGCTGAATCATGCGTGTTAAAATCCCTTCTGTCACCACTTCCAATTGTGTCTGAGCGCTGACTTTAGTTTCACCACGGACTCGATAACCAACGGTCTGACCAACCGCCTCACCTAACTGCTGGGCTACATATTGTGCGATATTACGCGCGGCCAGGCGGCGAGGCTCTAGCATGATTATCTTGCCTTTGAAGGCTTTACTTTGTAATAAGCGTAATGGGAAACGAGTCGACTTACCCGCCCCTGGCGGCGCTTTAAGGATCACTTGATGACGCTGCTGCAGCGCTAAAAGTAATTCGGGAATAACAACATCGATAGGTAAAGCAGACAAGAGAGTATTCCGGTGACAAAAGACAACGCAGCATTGTACATAAAAACAGTATTATACCCAAACAACTTGGAGTTACAGGTAGGCGGCAAGTGAGTGACAAATTTGAACAGCTGTAGACTGGCCTGTGGTGAGAGCCACGGATGGCTCTCATGCTCCCCATGAGCATAAATAGACTATGTGATTGAGGCGAAAGAACGTAGCCAACACCGCTGCAGCTTCAAGTAGCAAGGGGATAATGTTAACGTACCTTGCTCTTTATGCTGGCGTATACAATCCCTGATTAATAGGTAACCTTCGATGCAATTTAGTCCCCCATTACAAAGTGCCACCTTAATTAAACGCTACAAACGCTTTCTCGCCGATGTACAACTGGACGATGGCAACCTTTTAACCATACATTGTGCCAATACCGGAGCGATGACCGGATGCGCCGTTGCTGGTAGTCGAGTTTGGTTTTCAACCTCAGCCAACCCAAAACGTAAATACCCCCATAGTTGGGAGTTAACCGAAACCGCGCAATCAGACTGGATTGCCATTAATACCCTACGAGCCAATCAATTAGCCGTAGAAGCCATTAACGACGGCACTATTGATGAACTACAAGGCTACTCAACACTGCAAACCGAGGTAAAATACGGGCAAGAAAATAGCCGAATTGATATTTTACTCACTGATAGTCATTTACCAAACTGCTACATAGAAGTGAAAAGTGTTACTTTACTTAATGATCCGCTGCAAACCAATCTCGTACAAAAACCGCTGACTGGTCTGGGTTATTTTCCTGATGCCGTAACCGTTCGCGGTCAAAAACACCTACGTGAGCTAACTGAAATGGCAAAAAATGGCCATCGAGCCGTACTTTTATTCACTGTTTTACATTCAGGGATTGAAAAAGTCGCCGTGGCTCACCATATAGACGCGAACTATTCACAATTGTTAACCATAGCGCAAAAAGCCGGTGTCGAAGTGTTATGTTATAAAGCACAACTATCACCACGAGGTATTCAGTTGATCTCTCCTATCGAATTTGTCCACGCAAGGTAAAAAGTGATGTAACCTTCACAATGACGATAAGTTTACAATTGAGTATTTGCCTCGTTCGTTTCTTTTTGCTATAGATACCCGCCTCAAATTAACTGCTCTCGCAGTTGACTAGGTGTTAGTAGGAGATGCTGTATGCCAGAATCCAAAAAGAAGACGCTAGGCACCCTAGCCATTGCAGGTGTTGAGCCGTATCAGACCAAACCCGGTGAAGAATACATGTCACCGGAGCAGATCGCTCACTTTACAAAAATCTTAGAAGCTTGGCGTAATCAGCTTAGGGAAGAGGTTAACCGAACCGTTCACCATATGCAGGATGAAGCAGCAAACTTTCCCGATCCGGTGGATCGCGCTTCACAGGAAGAAGAATTCAGCCTAGAACTGCGTAACCGTGATCGTGAGCGTCGCTTAATCAAGAAAATCGAGAAAACCCTCGACAAGATTAAAGAAGACGATTTCGGCTTCTGTGATTCTTGTGGCGTTGAAATCGGTATTCGCCGCCTCGAAGCTCGTCCGACGGCCGATTTATGTATCGATTGTAAAACACTCGCAGAAATCAAAGAAAAACAGATGATGGGTTAAATTCCACACCTGTTTAATTTGATGATAACGATGATAAAAAAGGAGCTTTGTGCTACTTTTTTATTGCTTTTAATACGCTAAAACGGCTCGAACTAGCAAATTAACAGCCTATTAATAAGCCCAGACACCTTCCGCGCTAACATTGAGAAACCTCATCTCTCTTAGCGGCAACGTAAACTAGAGAAGCGATATATCCTTATTATTGATATAATGGGTGAGCTAACGATGACACATCATCACTCTATTTTTCGTGCAATTAAACCGTTACTACTATGAACTATATTGGCCGCTTTGCCCCATCTCCTTCTGGTCCATTACATTTTGGCTCATTGATCGCCGCATTAGGTAGCTATTTTCAAGCGAAAAGCCAGCAAGGTAAATGGCTCGTTCGTATTGAAGATCTTGACCCACCAAGAGAAATGCCAGGAGCCGCTCAGTGGATACTGCAAGCGCTCGAAGCTTATGGCTTAACATGGGATGGCGAAGTGGTTTATCAGAGTCAACGTCATCATCTGTATCAACAACAAATCGATGCTTGGCTTGAGTCTGGACAGGCTTACCGCTGTCAATGTAGCCGTCAACAAATCAAACAAAGTGGTGGTTTTTATACCGGATTATGCCGCCATTTAAGCTTAGATCCACAACAAGCTTGTGCGATCCGTTTACGTATGGATTCTCCGACTTACCAATTTCACGATTTAAAGCAAGGTCATATCACTATTCCGCAACCACTGGCGGAAGAGGATTTTATTATCAAACGCCGTGATGGGCTATTTGCTTATAACTTAGCCGTCGTTATTGATGATATTGAACAGGGCGTTACTGAGGTGGTCCGAGGCGCTGATTTAATTGAACCAACGGGACGACAAATTAGCCTTTATCATGCCCTACAACACAAGCCAATTCGCTACTTACATTTACCATTAGCCATGGATAACAGCGGCAACAAACTGTCTAAACAAAATCACGCTCCGGCGATTGATATCATTAACCCGAAACCGACATTAATCCGAGCCATGCACTTTTTAGGTTTCACCATGCCTCACGATATTATCGACGCTCAACTGGCAGAAATTATCGCTTGGGGGTGTCAGCATTGGCAGCTTTCTCAGTTGTCTTCGGCAACAAAAATAACACTGTGATTCTCAAATGCTGCTATCTAGGCTATTATTAGCCGCAATTCGGCCCATTTAAGCCATAAGAAGTGCACCACAACGCTTGAATAACCAACACCAATCATTGTCAGATGCACATGAATAAAAATCTATTAGACCCACGCGAACCCCGCGTATATACAGAACTCGCGTTAAATGTCATCACACGCGAAGAACATAATATCTCGCGTAAATCAATCAGTGATAACGCGTTAAAAGTCTTATACCGCTTACAAGGTGCAGGATTCGAAGCTTACTTAGTTGGAGGCGGCGTTCGCGATCTGTTATTGAAGCAAACGCCCAAAGATTTTGACATTGCCACCAATGCAACCCCAGAGCAAATTCGTCAGTTATTTCGTAATTGCCGCCTAATCGGTCGACGTTTTCGTTTAGCGCACATCATGTTTGGTCGTGATGTCATTGAAGTGGCAACTTTCCGTGGTCACCACCAAGAAACGAATCAACAGGTTTCCTCTCAATCTGAAGCGGGAATGCTACTACGGGATAATGTCTACGGCACCATTGATGAAGATGCTGAGCGACGTGACTTCACAATTAATGCCATGTACTACAACATTGCCGACTATAGCATTCATGATTACGCTGGCGGCATTGAAGATCTCGAAGACAAGCTGATCCGCCTGATTGGCGATCCACAAACTCGCTACCGCGAAGATCCGGTCCGAATGTTGCGCGCGATCCGCTTCGCCGTCAAACTCGATTTTGATATTGAAGAAGATACCGCGGCACCGATTGAACAGCTGGCTCCGCTATTAAAAGAAATCCCCGCAGCTCGCTTGTATGAAGAATCGTTAAAAATGTTGCAAACGGGATATGGTCTAGAAACCTATCATTTAATGCGTGAATACAACCTATTCCAACAGTTATTCCCGCAAATTGCTGCACATTTTACCGATGACTATTCATCGCAAACGGAACAGATGCTTGATTTAGTCATGGATTCGACTGACTTACGTTTAGAAGAAGGTAAGCGAATCAACCCTGCTTTCATGTTTGCCGCCATCCTTTGGTATCCTATGCTCGCCATTGCAGAGCAGCATACCGCAACTAAAGGCTTGAACCATTACGATGCTGTGATGGAAGCGAGTAATGATATTCTTGATAAAGTGGTGAAATCCATTGCGATTCCCCGCCGTCATACCACCACCATTCGCGAAATTTGGCAAATGCAATTACGCCTACCACGACGCAATGGTAAACGTGCTTTCAGCTTGTTAGAGCTCAATAAATTCCGGGCTGGGTTTGATTTTCTTGAAATGCGCGGTGAAATTGAAGGGGGTGAGGTGGATAAGCTTGCTAAGTGGTGGCAAACGTTCCAAAATGCCGGCCGTAACATGCGCCAAGCGATGGTCAACGATTTAGAACCAGCGGAAGGGGGCAAAAAGTCCAGCAACCGACGCCGCAAATCATCGACTCGTAAACGTAAACCCAAAGGGAATACAGGCTCATGACCCTAGCCTATATTGCTGTTGGTAGTAATTTAGCCAATCCTGTTTTGCAAGCTCAGCAAGCCGTTGAGGCACTAAAATTACTGCCACAATCGACATTCATTGCCGCTTCATCCTTGTACAGCAGTACGCCTATGGGACCACAAGATCAACCTGAGTACATCAATGCCATCGTGGCGATTGATACTCAGCTTGCTCCCCTTGCGTTACTCGACTGTACCCAAGGAATTGAACAACAACAAGGACGTGAGCGTAAAGCCGAACGTTGGGGGCCAAGAACGCTCGATTTAGATATTATTCTCTATGGCGATCAAGTGATCGACTTACCTCGTTTGACCGTACCCCACTACGGAATGAAACAACGTGAGTTTGTCATTTACCCACTTTATGAAATCGCCCCCGAGTTATGCCTACCTGATGGAACTAAGTTAAGCGATCTTATCACTCAAATCGATCGCAACGGGCTGAGTATTTGGCACGCGCCAATTAGTCAATAAGGACATCCAATGAAAAAAATAACCATTAACGACTTGATGCTTTGCAAGCAGCAAGGCCGTAAATTTGCCTCTTCAACAGCTTATGATGCGAGCTTTGCTCAGCTGTTTGAAAGCCAAGAAATGCCAGTCTTGCTAGTCGGTGATTCCCTAGGCATGGTGTTACAGGGACACAATGATACTTTACCGGTGACCATTGAAGATATCGCCTATCATACCCGCTGCGTGCGAGCTGGTAGCCCAAACTGCCTATTAATGGCTGACATGCCTTTTATGAGCTATGCCACTCCAGAACAAGCGTGTGAAAATGCCGCTCACTTGATGCGCGCAGGGGCCAATATGGTGAAGATTGAAGGGGGAGATTGGTTAGTTGATACGGTAAAAATGCTTACCGAACGTGCGGTTCCTGTATGTGCCCATTTAGGACTGACCCCTCAATCGGTTAATATTTTTGGTGGCTACAAAGTTCAAGGACGCGATACGCAGCAAGCGGATCGCATGCTACAAGACGCTCTAGCCCTGCAAGAGGCCGGTGCGCAAATTATTTTATTGGAATGTGTACCTGCTGCTCTAGCCAAACGCATTACTGAGGCATTAGACGTGCCAGTCATCGGGATTGGAGCGGGAAATGATACTGATGGACAAATCCTCGTCATGCACGACATGTTCGGTATCTCAGCTAACTACATGCCAAAATTTTCTAAGAATTTTCTTGCAGAAACCGGAGATATGCGTGAAGCCGTTGCCAAATACATTGCAGATGTGGCCAATGGCGCATTCCCCGATGCTGCACATACTATTGCCTAAAGGAGTAATCCATGCAAACTTTTGCTGATATTTCAGCTCTTCGTGAGCAGATCAAACAGTATAAGCGAGATGGTCGCCAAGTGGCCTTTGTGCCAACCATGGGCAATTTACACGAAGGTCATTTGACCTTAGTTCGTAAAGCACGTGAACTCGCCGATGTTGTTGTGGTTAGCATTTTTGTCAACCCAATGCAATTTGACCGAGCAGATGATCTCAATAATTACCCACGTACCCTTGAAGATGATCTCAGTAAGTTAAATGGTGAAGGGGTTGAGATCGTATTCACACCCAGCGCTGAAACCATCTATCCATACGGGTTAGACAAACAAACGTTTGTTGAAGTACCTGGCCTTTCTCATATGCTTGAAGGAGCCTCACGTCCTGGGCACTTTCGCGGGGTTGCTACGATAGTCAATAAGCTATTTAATATCGTTCAACCCAACGTAGCCTGCTTTGGCGAAAAAGACTACCAGCAATTGGCTGTCATTCGACAAATGGTCAATGATTTGTGTTTAGATATTGAGATCGTTGGGGTAGCCACCGTCCGTGAAATGGATGGACTCGCCATGAGCTCACGCAATAATCTATTAACCATTGACGAACGTCAACGGGCTCCGGTCCTTGCCCGCACCATGCGCTGGATCAGTAGTGCCATACGCGGCGGTCGTGAAGATTACCCATCAATCATCGAAGATGCCACCGATCAATTACGGGCGGCCGACATCGAACCAGATAATATTTTTATCCGTGATGCGCAAACTTTACTGCCCATCAGCGCTAATACCAAACAAGCGGTCATTCTGATCGCCGGTTTCTTAGGTAAAGTTCGACTGATTGATAATCAGATCGTCGATTTGCAAGCTGAAAGTAAAGAACATAAAAATAGCGGTGAAGAAGAATAACCGTTTCACCAGCAAATAAAAAAGGTCAACCACACTGGTTGACCTTTTTTTACTCACAATATCCTGAACCGTAAACAAACTCGATCATAGGGATGAAGCAACATCGCCAGCACCCCAAACGGTTTCAAATAGAGAGATTCACAGACTCTGCGATAAGCACCACTAACTGCGTAGCCCTTTGCCTTTGGTAATCAGATAATAAGCGATGGAATACAGCACCACGATAAAAATAGCTAAAACGCTAAATGAAGTGGTGACGTTGACGTCCGATACCCCTAAAAATCCATACCGAAACGCATTAACCATATAAACAATTGGGTTTATCTTCGATACGGCTTGCCAAAAATCAGGTAACAAACTGATTGAATAGAATACCCCACCAAGATACGTCAAAGGTGTCAGTACAAAGGTAGGAATGATAGAAATATCATCAAAGGTGCGAGCAAACACCGCGTTAATCAGGCCACCGAGTGAAAAAACAATCGAGGTTAATAATACCGTTGCAGCAATGATCCCCCAATGCGTGATTTGCAAATCAACAAAAAATAAGGATACAAAAGTCACCAATGCACCAACCAGAAGACCACGTACCACGCCGCCCATGACATAGCCGGCAATAATGACATAGTTGGGAACCGGAGCAACGAGTAACTCTTCAATATTCTTTTGAAATTTTGCACTAAAAAATGACGA
>SLFB01000272.1 GCA_007124475.1 Vibrio sp.
TTGACTCCATCGAAACGCATAACCAGTTGTAAAAAGAGCGGTGATTCTAGCAAGTTTATACGTGACATGGGTAATCGTTCACGGGATAGGTATCACAAAATGATTACATTGGTGTTCTAGGTTCAACAGATCATGGATATACGATGTAATATACCCTTCCTACTTGAAGCTACAGGGGTGTTGGCTACGTTCGTTCGTCCCAATCACATAGTCTATCTATGCTCATGGGGACTCACTCTCTTGCCGCCTACCTGCAACTCCAAGTTGTTTGGGTATAGCTGAGAAGGGAGAGGTTTTCGAACAAGCATGCAACTATCGGCCTTGTGAGAGGTAACAAAATGTAAATTATACTTGGCACATCCTTTAACTATAGCGTTAAAAATGCAATATTGGATTGAGAAAATAAAGATTAGTGGATTCATTAAGTCATTTTCTGAGAGTGATCTCAAACCTGTTAAAAGTATGGCTAAATACGCACGATAAAAGTGGCATTTTTCTGAAAATAAGCGATAGTTAAAGCGTAAGGCAAACAGAGTATTTCAATAGGAGGAAACGAGTGCCTTACCTACAATTTGGATGGATTCACAGACAATTCAGATAGCCTCGACTATGATCAGGTTGCAACAATAGACTTCCTGATCCGCATCACTCACGATTGAGTTACGAGGATTAGGGCGCGCTTATACAGTGCGCCTTTTGCTGTTCAAGCCCTTGCTTTCACTCGTTTCAGTCCACACTCGGTTATTTTTTGTATATACTCCGCCAAAAGGAGTACCACAATGACAAATAAAGTACCGACCAATATTATTACTGGCTTCCTTGGCGTAGGCAAAACCACCACTATTCTAAATTTATTAAAACATAAACCAGCGGCTGAAAAATGGGCGGTATTGGTGAATGAGTTTGGTGAAATAGGGATTGACGGTGCGATGATGTCCGAACAAGGGGCATTAATCAAAGAAGTCCCCGGTGGCTGTATGTGCTGTACGGCTGGCGTACCTATGTCTGTTGGCATTAACACTTTGCTAAGACAAAAACCGGATCGTTTATTGATCGAACCGACAGGCTTAGGGCACCCCAAGCAAGTTATCGCCACTTTAACTTCTGCTCAATATCAGCCATATGTTGATCTTAAAGCAACAATTGCTTTGGTCGATCCTCGTCATTTAAGCAATGATAAATATTCGACTAATCAAAACTTTAATGATCAACTAGCCAGTGCGGATGTGATCGTTGCTAATAAAGTTGATCAAGCCACATCAGCCGATATCGAGCAATTTACGACCTGGTTTGCCAGTCAGCAGCCAGCAAAAGCCGCTTATCAGTTAGTCAGTCAGGGCAATTTACCGCTCTCGATGCTTGATATAGAACGTAGTGCACAAAGTGCATCAAGCCATATTGAACCTCATCACCATCATCATGCGCAATTAGAACCACAGTTTGCTTTAGCACCGGGACAAGCATTCCTACGTAAAGAAAATCGTGGTCAAGGCTACTACAGTTGTGGCTGGTTATTCGGTGCGGAGTATCTATTTGATTTTGATGAGTTATTTTCAATGCTCAGTGCCTTAACCGCTGAACGAGTGAAAGGGGTGCTGAATACGAGTAAAGGTTGTTATGCTTTTAATGCTCATAACGGGGTGTTATCGGTTAACGAGTTAACCCTACAAGGCTTTGAATCTCGTTTGGAAGTGATTGATTCGCAATTAATGCCATGGGATCAATTAGAGTCGATTTTATTGACCTTAGCTAACATCAAATAATGATTGATTCAGAAAGATAAGAAGACCGTTTCTCAGCCTTCTTATCTTCTCTCTAAAGGGGGAGTTTAAGCGTCATTCGCTTTGATCGCAGGCTTATCCGATAACACTTTACCATCCTTAATCGTAATGATCCGCCGAGTGCGCTGCGCCAGTGCCACATCATGAGTGACAATAATCAGCGTTCGTCCCGCTTGATGGAGTTGATTAAACAGCGCTTCGATTTCGGCTCCGGACTTAGAGTCTAGTGCTCCGGTTGGTTCATCGGCCAAGATGATTTGCGGATCATTGACCAGTGCCCGAGCAATCGCCACTCGCTGCTTTTGACCGCCAGAGAGTTGGTTGGGTTTATGATAGCGGCGATCCCCTAAGCCAACACTGTCTAATAAAAACTCGGCCCGTTGACGCCTTTCTTTTAGTTTGCTGCCACTATACACCAGTGGTAGGGCGACGTTATCCACTGCATTAAGGTAATCAAGTAAGTTAAAGCTTTGAAAAACAAAACCAATTTTCTGATTTCTTATCTTTGCCAGTTGATGATTAGTCAATGTCGAAACGGCTTTGTCTTCAAGGAGGTAGTCACCACGAGTTGGCGTATCTAAGCAACCGAGAACATTCATCAAGGTTGATTTTCCCGAGCCTGAAGGACCAAGAATCGCAAGGTGCTCCCCTTTATTAATGGTTAACGAGACATTATCCAGCGCTTTAACTTGCTCTTCGCCACTGCGATAATATTTACAAATATTGGAAAGTTGCACGAGAGGGGATAGATCATTCACTTTGTAATGCCTCTAATGGAGTGATGTTGGCGGCGCGATTCGCCGGAAACCAAGCGGCAACGACGCCGATAATGATGAGAATAGCGATAATTAATAGCAGAATTGACCACGATAGCTCGGGTTGCGGCTTTCCTAATTGGTTATAAAGAAAGTTACCCTGTAATGGTAGTTGCTGTAGCAAATGGATTAGAGAATAACTAACGCTTAAGCCAATCATACCGCCCATTCCCATAGTTAACACGGATTGGACTAAGTAATGCAGACGGATATCCGTACTGGTGGCACCAACGGCCATTCTTACGCCAATATCTCGCGTGGCACGCTTGACGGTGGCATACATCACATTAGCGATGCCAATCCCAGCCACACTTAACGTTATCAAACCAATCACTCCTAAAAAGCTTTGCAGACCGAGTAGGAATTGCTGCATGCTTTTTTGTCTAAGTAACATATCTTGGCTTTGAATTAAGGCCTCATCATCGAGAACCGCCGAATGTTTTCTGGCCAGTACTTGTTTGATCACTTGAGCGAGCTGTTGACGATCCGCTTGTTCAGTCGGCAGGACATTAATGGCGCTAATCGATTGATGGGGATGAAAACGTTGCCAAGTTCCTAAGGGGACAAATAACGCGTAATCAATGGGCAAACCTTGTTCTATAAGCGCGGCATTACTGGCAATCACACCAATGACAGTAAAGTCTTCATCACCGACTTTAACGCTTTTGCCAACAGGATTGATGCTTAATGTCGAGGCTTGCAAAAAATTCTGCTCACTTTGTTGGTTAAAAAGCTGGCTCGCCGTGGTATAGCCCAATACGATCACTTTCCTTTGTTGTTGCTCATCTAACCGATTAAACCAGCGACCGCCGGGCATCATCTCTATCCCTGTCAGTTGAGCATAATTGGGACTCACCGCGTAGGGGGTTTGCCAACTGCTATTTTCTTGATAAGTAACGGTTTTATCCCATGCCGCGCTGGCTTCAGCCTGCTGCACATTTGGTAAGGCGCGAATAATATCGACATCTTGAATTTGTAAATGTAAGGCTTGTCCGACTAAAAAACGGCCGCCACTGAAACTGGCATAACCGGGGGTGATGTAAATCAGCTGGCCGTTACCGCTCTGCGAAGCACGGGTTAAGCCTTGTCTTAATCCTTCACCGCTGGCTAACATGAAACTGATGCACAAGGTGCCCCAGGCTACCGCTAACATGGTTAACAAGAGGCGTTGCTTTTCGGCCAGCATTTCTTGAGTGATTTGTCTGATTGGCAGCATGTTATGTCCTTGCGGTTAAGGCGATAACCGGCGTTAAATGCGCGGCTCGGCGCGCTGGAAAATAAGCAGCGCATAATGCCAGGCAGGCCGTGATCAGTAACGAGATCAAGATGGAAGTGCCGGTAATAAATGGCACGCCTAACCAATCTGGTAAACCAAGCTGGTTGAGCGTTGCTATCGTCAAATAAGAGCCGCTAATACCAAGAGTGGAGCCTAAAGCTACCAGTAATGTCCCTTCGAGTATAAATTGCCAGAGGATAGTACTTGGGGTTGCCCCAACGGCTAGCCGCACCCCAATTTCTCGCGTTCGTTCAGTGACCGACAAGAACATAATGTTAGCGACCCCCAAAGCGCCAACCGCTAGCGTCATCATGCCACTGGCACCTAAAAACAGTTGAATGCCGCGAAAAAGCGCATTAATAAATTGAGCGCCACTACTGAAATCAGGTAAATAGACGGCTTCGCTATCGCTAGGATCGTAATGTTGCTGTTTGGCAAAATGTGTTTGTAGCGTATGACGTAAAGCGATTCCTGGTATGCCCGCTTTCGGTTTTACCAGTAAAGAAGAGGGATAGCTTTGCCATAAATCAGTAAAGGTAGCGCTGGGGATCATCAATTGATGGCTCTCATTGTTTAATGACACGCCCCCTTCTTTTTGTTCAGTAATACCCACGATAACAAATGGAATGCCATTGACTTTGACGCTATCGCCCAACACTAATTGACCGATTTGTGCCAACTGCCAACCGGCGATCGCGACCCTCGAATGCTGGTTAACATCATTAGGGGTAATTGCCCGGGAGCCTGGTCGTAACATTAGGTTTTGTAAGGCAAAATAGTGCTGATCAATCCCAGAAACATAACCCGGGAGCGAGCGTCCTTGCTCATTGGTCACTTTAGCATCCCATTTACCATAAACTATCGATAGCTGTTCTATTACCGGATGATGGCTTAAAGCGAGCATTTGTGGTTCAGAGATTTGGATAGATCGTCTTGCTGGAAGTCCTTGCCACGGTTTGGTCGTTTGACCAGGGAACGCCATTTGAGTGTCACTCATCAATAAGGCGAAAGACTCGGTATTCACGCGATAAAATCCTTCCCCCAGAGCCACTAAAACGAGCACAGAAAGTACTCCCCAGGCAATGGCAATCATGGCTAATGCGCTGCGTAAACGATGTGCTAATAAGGTTTGGATAACTTGCCAAGGGAGCGCATTCATGACCGTAGTGCCTTTGCGATCAAGGCAATATTCTCATCATCCAATTTTCCAACGGTGTTAAGTAAAGCGATGCGATGATGCCAGTAGTCATAGAGACGAGTTTGTAGAGTATGCTTACTATTAAATAGTGCATTATGAGCAGTGATGACTTCAGAAGCTTCAGTCATCCCCGCGTTATACACCGCTTGTTTACTTTCCAGCGCTGCTCGTCGCGATTGTACTTGTTGCTGAGCGATGTCAATCCGCTGCCATTCCAGTTGTAGTTGATGAAAGCGAGTATGTATCTGTTGCTCAATCTCAATTTCAACTTTTCTTACCGCTTGCTGACTCGCTAAGATAGCCAGCTGCGCGCGATCGACACCAGAACGTGTCGCTCCATTAAGGTCGATAGGCATGCTGAAGGTTAGCCCCGCGCTCAAATCACCGTCACGCCCTTGATCGGTACTTTGATAGGAAATATTACCCGAGACAGTAGGGTAATATTTGGCTTTCGCCGCATTGAGTGCCAATTTAGCCGCGGCTAATTCTTGTAAACTGGCCAGTAATTGAGGGCTATTATCTCGAGCCAGTTGCAGCCATTGTTGTTTATTATCAAACTGTAGGTCGGGTTGCGTGACAATGGTAATATTCATTTCATCCACGGTATCAACCGGTTGGTTTATCAGCGCCATAAGCGCATATCGCTTGCTCATTAAAGACGATTGAGCGGCAAGTATCGCGGCCTGTTCATCAACGTGATTCGCGCGCATATCTTCAAGCTCGGTGGCGCGGATCTTACCGGCAAGGTAGCGTTGCTCTGTAATATGCAGCAATTGTCCACCTTCACGCCATTTTTCTTGAGCAAGATTCAAATCGCTTTGCGCGCTGGCCAATTCAAGATAAGCGGTTAATAAGCGAGTAGCAACCGCATTATATTCGGCTTTCACCCGTAATTGCGCGGCCACATAGTGAGCTTGAGATTGATCCAGTGTCGCCCAAGCGGAGCTGTTCCAAACAGTCTGGCTTAGCGAAGCACCATAGCCTCTTTGATTATCACCCTCATCATTCCAACTGGTGTGGGCGGTAATATCCAGTGATGGCCGCAATACGCTAGTGGCACTAGCGACGTCGGTTTGACTAATTTGCGCTTGAATTTGCGCTTGCCTATAGCTGGGATCTACTGTTTTAGCGGCTTGCCACGCTTGCTCTAAAGAGATGGCAAACACTGGCTGGCTGATGGCGAGCAGTAATAATCCGCAGCGAGTCATAGTAATGAAAGTGTTAGTTGCCATAAGAATGACCTAGCATACTGTTATCAACAATGGTTTGTTGGTTTTCAAGGCCAGCAATAATCTGCACATTGATCCCATCGGATAAACCTAAGGTAACGGGGTGGGCGGTAAATCCTAGTTCGGAATCATCCGCAATTAATACTTCGGCTTGGTCACCTTGAAAACGTAATGCGCGTTCTGGAATCATCACCACATTAGTGACTTTTTCTAACGTGATATGAGCGGTGGCTGAAAAGCCAGAGCGTAGGATTATGCTTTCAGGAAAGCTCAGTTGGCTAATTTCGACTTCAAAGCCATTGTCAAACCCTGTGCTATTGGTCGAGTTGGGGTTATTAAGCTTTTCCGATTGCACGGCTACTTTAGTTAACACACCTTCAATGGTAAGGGTTGGGAAAGGGGCAAGCACGACGCTGACCGGCATACCAAGCATAAGCTGAGCGGCATCGTGTTCGCTAACGCTACCTTTAAAGATCATATTATTCATGTCAGCGATGGTCATCAACTCAGTTGCTGCTTGGCTCGAAGCGGTAGAGATGATTGGCTCACCCACCTCAACTTTGATATTTAAAATGGTGCCATCAATGGGAGCGGTTAGGGTTGAAGTGAGTCTCGCATCGCCAATGGATGCCTCGCCGCTACGAATTAACTCCAAGTTTTGGCGTTTTTGTACTACGTCGGCCATTTTGGATTTCAGATCCGCTTGCGCTTGCACATAGTCACCATAATTGCTGGGGATGATATTTTGTTTAACCAAGCGTTCTAAATTGGCAACGTTTTGTTTGGCAGACTCAAGGCTGGCTTCACTTTGCATTAACATGGTGGTAGCTTCGGTGAGGGCTTGCGGCGTTGGATTGGGGGTGATTTTGATCAATGGCGTTCCTGCATTGATATGTTTGCCGACAGGGTGGAATATTTCGCCGACGATGCCCTCAATTTGCGATTTTATGGATACAGAATGAGCGGGTACGATTTGTCCTACCGCGATGGCTTGTTGTTCAATTTGACCTAATTGCGCCGTTAAAGTTGGCAGTGATGCATTGGGCTGAGAAAAATGTGAGTTAACCCAATAACCACTGCCGATTAATACGATGCCGACTGCAATCCAGCGTTTTTTCATGTTAGGTTCCGTAAGTGAGATCAAAGCTTAAAGCTATGATAGTAAATGGATTATTAAGTTCCAATGCCCATCTTTTTAATACAGTGCAAGGAGGTATACCCCTCCTACCTGCAATGCCAAGTTGTTTGAGTATAGTGATTCGCTTTTATCCTAACCAAGGCGCGGTTGTTTTGTCACTAAGTCTTGTGTATCGGAATGTACGTCTGCTTCTTATGTGAAGAAAGCGAAGACTTCAAGTCGCGGCGTGAGTGTCTATGTTGAGGGCGATAAACCAGTTTACGTTCAGAAGTTTTTGGCTATTGCGCTGTGAGCGGTGAATAATGCGGGTTGCATAACTGGCTAGCGGTTGAATCAAGTTCGCAAATAAAAAAGTCACCGCCTGAATCAGACGGTGACTATTAATGTGAGTATACCCTTGGCCAGCCTACGGCTGTTCAAATTGGTTCCAGACAAATTTGTCACTCACTTACCGCTTACCTGCAACTCCAAGTTGTTTGGGTATAAA
>SLFB01000241.1 GCA_007124475.1 Vibrio sp.
CTATACCCAAACAACTTGGAGTTGCAGGTAGGCGGCAAGTGAGTGACAAATTTGTCAGGAACAAATTTGAACAGCCGAAGGCTGGCCTTTGGTGAGAGCCACGGACGGCTCTCATAGTCCCCATGAGCATAGATAGACTATGTGATTGGGGCGAACGAACGTAGCCAACACTCCTGCAGCTTCAAGTCGGAAGGGTATATACCCAATCCACTTAGAGTTTCAGTTAGATGGCAAGCAAATTTATCTCCATGAACATAGATAAGCGATGTGATTGGGAGCGAAAGAGCCCAGCCAACATCTCTGAACCCTCAAATCGGACTGGGGATATAACTGGCCACATAAACAAGGAGTGGATGATGTTTATCTTTATTTCAATGCTTATTGCTATTTCGATTCTTGGCGGATTATGGTTTTTAGCTAACCAAAAGCAGTCCGGATTGGCACGAAAATATAATGTCTTGATAGAGTTACGCCATTTATTACAAGCTTGCCGCCAGCATCGGCAAGCAACTCATCAAATCCTGATGTTTAATCAAGATCGTCAACAGGAAGTGGTCAGTATCCAATCAGAAATGGTCCATCATCTACAACGGTTAATGACTCATGCTCATTTTGATAACAAACCGTTGTACCGAATTTTTCAAGCCAACCTCATGACCCTTTGTGATGAATGGTCAGATTACCAAGTTGCAAAAAATCAAATGGCGCACGGTAAAGTCATCCGTCATTGCTTGTTTTTAATCGATGAAGTTGTATTGGCATGGTTAGCGGAGGCAGATCGTCAAGACTTGAGCGATGAATATCATATGAACTGGCAACAAGTTATAGACAGCATGGATGCCCTCACTCAATTACGCTTATGTATTGAAGACATGGATAGCCAAGATGGTCGACTTCGTCTTATTCATTACAGTGAACGCATGCGCAGCAAGCTCAATCAATTAGCCTTGATAAGTCCGTTATCAGTAGCATCACCGGCTAGCTCTGCGGCTATGCATCGCCTTGGGGAATTCAACGATAACCCAAGTCAAAACCTAGATGCCGAGCAGTTTTATCAGTTAACCTCGACGGTATCACTGACGATAGCTCAAGTGTATGATCAGATGCTGTCAGAGGTGACTGAAAGTCTATACTTACCTTTGCCACAGCTTGCCATGGCATAAGCGCTCAAATAGCAAAAGCGCCACAATTGTGGCGCTTTTTAATACTCAGTCAATAAATGATATACCCAAACAACTTGGAGTTGCAGGTAGGCGAACGAACGTAGCCAACACTGCTGCGGCTTCAAGTAGGAAGGGTATAACGGTTATTTCAGCATCTTACGTGCAGCTTCAACGACAACTTTAATTGAACGAGTTTCCGTTTCTTTCAAGGTCGCGTGATCCGGGATTTCTTTTTGGGTACGGTTAATAATAACACCAGCGACACAACCTGCTTTTAAACCAGAGCTAGCACACATGGTTAATAGCGTCGCTGACTCCATTTCAAAGTTCAGTACGCCCATGTCTTGCCACTCTTTCATAGAACCTTGGAAGCGACTGACCACACGGCCAGTAAAAGTATCATAGCGCTCTTGACCTGGGTAGAAGGTATCGCTCGATGCGGTAACACCCATATGAACGGTTGCGCCACTTTCTTCTGATGCTTCTTTCATCGCTGTCGCTACCGCAAAATCAGGTACCGCTGGGAACTCCATTGGCGCAAAGTGTAAGCTCGCACCATCAAGACGTACTGAGCCAGTAGTAACAATCATATCACCCACATTAACGTGAGGCTGGATCGCGCCAGTGGTACCTACGCGTAAGAACGAACGAACCCCTAACTGAGCTAATTCTTCCACGGCAATTGAGGTTGATGGACCACCGATACCGGTTGAACAAACCACAACGGAGTGACCATCAAGTTCAGCGCGATATAAGGTGTACTCACGGTGACTAGCAAGGAAGACCGGATTATCCATTAAGTCAGCAATTTTCTGCACACGAGCAGGATCGCCTGGGATAATCGCTAATGTTGCACCATTTAGATCTTCTTGAGTGACACCTAAGTGGAATACAGCTTGAGACATAAGAAACTCCTTGATTGTGGCTGGTTCAGTTCAGCTCATCATTAATTTTGGGTACCGAGTCACTGTATCCCAGACGACCACAACATTTAGTGACAAAAGTCACAACTATATAAGTAATAACCATCATCATTTCAAAGAAAAACGGTTTGCATCACAAAAATCAGCAATTGAAATGCAACTAAACACGCTTCTCTTGTGACTAAACTCAAATAGATTCGGTCGTTACTGCTCGCTTTCTATCACTACTGATGGCGTAAAACGCAGAAGGCGTAAGGCGTTTAACGTCACCAAAGCCGTCGCACCACTGTCGGCAAGTACGGCCATCCACAAACCGGTAATACCGAGTAAACTCGTCACTAATAAAATCGCTTTTAAGCCTAAAGCTAAAGTGACGTTTTGCTGAATATTCTTCAGTGTGGCGTGAGACAGCTCGATCATGAGCGCAATTTCACTCAAACGATTATGCGTTAATGCCGCATCTGCGGTCTCCAACGCAACATCAGTGCCACTCCCCATGGCGATGCCAATACTGGCTTGTTTCATCGCTGGCGCATCATTAATGCCATCTCCCACCATAGCGAGCGACTGTTGTTGAGATAATCGTTCAACATAGCTCACTTTATCTTCTGGTAATAAACCCGCTCTAAAATCCATATCCAGCTTAGCGGCAATCGCTGCCGCGCTGCGTGGGTTATCCCCGGTCAACATAACGCTATTGATACCCATCTTTTTCAGCCGGGCAATAGCCATGGCAGCGTCAGCACGCAACGTATCTTGCCATGCCACTATGCCTAATGGCTGCTGATCCTGCACAGCAATAGCGACCGTTTTGCCTTGAGCTTCAAGCTGCTCAATGGACTCTATCATCCTAGGCTCTAACGCTAGCTCAAGATGCGCTGGTGACAGCAAAGAATAGCGTTGCCCAGCTACAACTCCGGTGACACCCCGCCCCACTAAAGCTTGTTGCTCGCTGGCTTGAGGTAACGAATACCCTTGCTGTTGCACCTTTGCCACCAATGACATTGCTAAAGGGTGGTGAGAGCCTTGCTCAATGGCAGCAATCGCGGCCAACCAATGTGATAGAGGAAGCTCAGTGAAACTTATCGTATCGGTAACTTGGGGCTTGCCCTGAGTTAGCGTGCCTGTTTTATCAAACGCCATCATAGTGACTCGGCCAAGCTGCTCAAGTGCCGCTCCCCCTTTGATTAAAGCACCGCGTCGTGCTGCCGCTGCCAAACCAGAGGTAATGGCGGCAGGGGTTGAAATCACTAAAGCACAAGGGCAAGCAATGAGTAATAGCGCCAGCCCACGGTAAGTCCAAGTTTGCCAAGGCTGAGCAAACATCAGCGGTGGAATAAGCACAACCAGTAGCGCAATAAACATCATTAACGGGGTATACCAGCGGCTAAATCTATCAAGAAATCGCTCCAAGGGCGCTTTACGAGATTCAGCTTGCTCAATAAGGTGTAAAATCCGGTCAATCGCGTTTTGCCCCGGTAAGGAAGTGATTTGTACTTGTATCAGGCGGTCAACCACGACAGAGCCGGCAGATAAAGGTTGTCCGATTTGTTTTTCAACCGGAATCGATTCTCCGGTTAATGCACTTTCATCCACACTCGCGACCCGATCCAATAGCACACCGTCAGCAGGCAAACGGCCACCAGGGGCCACTTCGAC
The DNA here is from genome assembly GCA_007124475.1 of Vibrio sp. Lineage (GTDB taxonomy): Bacteria > Pseudomonadota > Gammaproteobacteria > Enterobacterales > Vibrionaceae > Vibrio. The sequence goes on from SLFB01000241.1 coordinate 3,746, forward strand.
CTTATCTCCCGGTTTAAGATCTTGTACATCAACCAATACACGCTGCCCTTGTTCAAGTTTAGTCGCTTTATCTGGCACGAGCGCCATTAACGCCTGCACTCCTGAACGTGCCCGTGCAGCGGCAATGCCTTCTAAACGCTCACCAATCAGAAACAGCAATAACACCATGGCGGCTTCTGCTGTCTCACCGAGATATAAAGCGCCTAAAGCGGCCACCGTCATGAGGGTTTCTATGGCAAAAGGGGTGCCTGATCTTGTCAGTTGCCAAGCCTTACTCGCGATGGGAACTAATCCAACGAGACAAGTGACGGTAAATAGCCATTGGGCATCCTCTGGCGACCATAGCGAGACTAGCGCGGCGAATAACATAAGGCCGCTGAGAGATAAAATTCGTAAATTCGCTTTATGCTTAAACCATGGCGTATCTGACCGCTTAGCTTTCACTGATGGTGAGTGAATAGGATGAGCTTGGAATCCTAACTGCTTCACTAAGGTTTCGATGGTGTCCATTGTCGCGGGTTGATTAAAACTCACCACCAGCTTTTCTGTCGCAAACAATACCTTGGTCATCACAACATCAGGGATTTTTTGTAACGCAACTTCTATCTTACGTGCGCAAGAGGGGCAATCCATACCAGCCACCTGCCAACTCCGTTGATATTGAGCCGTTGGATTATTGGCGAGATGGATCACTGGTTCAGACACAGAGCAGCAAGAGGTGTGCTCATTTTTAGTGTGGCAATGATGGGAGCCACCGCACCCTGAATGCTTAACCGTCATCAATCGATCTCCTCATTGGATGATGTGTTAAGCTTACACCTTGGAGTTAACTCCAAGGTCAAGGTGTTTTTATCGTTTTTTTCGTGCTGTAATGGGATCCGACTAGACTGGATGCTGAAAACTCGTGGCTAAATTTTTACCTATCGCTAGCAAGACATTACGCCGTGTAATAATACCAATCAGTTTACCCTGCTCAATCACCGGATAGACTTTTGGCTTGCCCACTTTCATCATCTCCGCCAATTCAATGATTGATGTCTCAGGAGATACCGATATCACCTCACGATACATACAATCACTGACCGTGTGTGAATCTTGGCAAAAGTAGCTGGCTTTAACTAACTTATCGAGTAAATCTTGCTCAGAGAGAAAACCAATCACTCGCTTTTGCTCATCAATAACAGGGCCTCCAAGATGATCAGAGCCACTTACTCGCTCTAAAGCTGCGCTGAGTGACATCTCGGGACTAAAGGTTACCGCTTTAGCGGTCATATAATCTCTGACTTTTAATGAATCCATGGTTATCTCCTTCACTATCAATCCTGACACCATCGGTGTGTGTACGTCACTCAGCGCTTGCCAAGTGGTATACTCTAAGTGTTGACTAATTTCTTGATTTTACTAAATAGCAATTGATCTTTTTTGTATCGCCAAACCATTTTCTGTTGCGGATGAGTAACCAGTGAGTTCATTCTTATCAGTACAAATTAGGGTGTACGAATCTCCCTACAGCTTCAATTAAGAAGGGGATAGCGCTAATTTTTTAACAAAAGAAGTACCATCTCAAACGGCATTCCTTTACATTGGGCTTTATTGAACTACCGCGATTCAATTTAACATTTGTAAATGTCACTATGTCTCTCTATAAAAATAAAAAAATCGTTGCTATAGGTGGTGGCCATGGGCTAGGTAGAATACTGGCGGCACTTAAAGTCTTTGGAACGAATGCCACTGGTATTGTGACCACCACAGATAATGGTGGTTCAACGGGTCGCATCCGTGACTGCCAAGGTGGTATTGCATGGGGCGATACACGTAACTGTATTAATCAGTTGATCACCGAACCATCCATCAGCTCAATGATGTTTGAATATCGCTTTAAAGGTTCTGGGGAACTCAATGGTCATAACTTAGGTAATCTAATGTTAACCGCATTAGATCACTTATCCGTTCGTCCACTGGATGCGATTAACTTGATCCGCAATATGCTTAAAGTGGATGTTAATATTATTCCTATGTCCGAACATCCTGCCGACTTATGCGCTCTATCCGTCGATGGTAAATGGGTAAATGGTGAAACTAGCGTCGATGAAATGGCTCAAGATCTCTTACGACTGGATTTACAGCCCAAGGTACCAGCAACAAAAGAAGCCGTGAATGCTATCTCGCAAGCGGATGCTATTATCCTTGGCCCTGGCAGCTTTTTAACCAGCATCATGCCACCACTACTACTGCCTGAAATTGGTCAAGCGATTGCCAGTAACCAACAAGCTAAATTGATTTTTGTTGAAAACTTGTCACCCGAATATGGCCCTGCGGGAAGAATGAATTTACAGCAGAAACTGCAATGGTGTGAACGAGCCTGCGCGGCTCGACGAATAGATGTTGTACTGGGAGCCACCGCGCACCCTGAACTGGAAATGGACTGGAACTGCGTAACTCGGGACCTTGCTTCAGCGAATCGAGATTGGCGTCATGACAGAATAAAGTTACGTCAAGCGATTGAACAGCAATTACTTGACTAAAAGTCACTGAAAAGACAAACAGCCCCCTTCAAGGGGGGCTGTTTGTTAATTAATAAGTCAATCCAGTTATCTCGCTTATACTAAGGCAGGATAATATTGTTGGTAGTGCTTCAGCGTTTCAGTCAATGTATCTAACATATTCGCCGTTTCAAATTCTTCATCCATAGCAATACCTTGCTTCGCATTACTATCAATATGCCGCGCGACTGAGCAAAGCTGGTCGGCACCAAAACTCGCAGCGCTGCTTTTTAAAGCATGACTAATTTCAATGAGATAAGACATGTTGCCCCCAGGTACGCCATCCAGTAGCTTCTGCCGATACATGCCAAGCTCACTCAAAAATATCTCGAGCAATAAAGGAATATTCTCTTCCCCTATCTCTTGACCGAGCTCACTTATTTTGTGGTTATTTATCCAGATCATTAGCCTCTAACGCTCCTTTTCTTTTTCCTGTTCATTCCATGTCTGCAATTTTCGATAAATTGTCGATGGGCTAACATCAAGATAGCTGGCCGCTTTAGGGATATTACCGTCACAAACCTCAATCGCCTTTTCTATCGCTTGTTTCTCAGTCAACCATAAAGGGTAAATATCATGTACCGAGGATATTATTTTTTGCTCTTGTACCAGTTCTGTTGCTTGAGCCATTCTCGGGGCATTTAATGGCGGCGGCAACATCGAAATAGTGATTTCTTGTCCGTCGTTTAATACCACCACATTTCGCAATACATTTTGCAACTGACGCACGTTACCCGGCCATTCATAGTGCTTGAAGCGATCAATCACTTCTGATGAAAAGCGCACAAAACGCTTACCTTCTTCTTTGGCCATATGGCCCAGTAATGAATAAGCGATTTCAATCACATCGTCGCCCCGCTCCCTTAAGGGAGGCAAGTGTAAGGGAATAACGTATAGACGATAGTAGAGATCTTCACGGAACCGCCCCTGTTGTACCTCATACCATGGGTCACGGTTAGTGGCACACACAAAGCGTACATCCACACTATGCAGCTTGGATGAACCAACTTTCTGGAAAGTCCCAGTTTGAATAAATCGTAGTAACTTGGTTTGCAGATCCAAGTCCATTTCGCATAATTCATCGAGAAATAATGTACCACCATTGGCGAGCTCAGCGGCCCCTTGTCGATCGACAGCAGCGCCAGTAAATGCGCCTTTAACATGGCCAAAGAGTTCACTTTCAATCAGATCTTTAGGAATGGCCGCGCAGTTAATCGCAATAAATGGTTTGTCACCACGTTTACTCGCGGCGTGAATGGCCTCAGCACACACTTCTTTTCCGGTGCCACTTTCTCCGGTAATAAAGATACTCGCTTTACTATTTGCAGCAGAGTCTATGGTACGATAGACCGCTTGCATGGTTTGACTGCTACCAATAAAACCTTGATAGTTTTGATTGTGCGGGTCTTGAGTCTCATTTTTTAGTTTATTCGCTTTACGTAGAGCATTATTTACCGTTACTCGTAGTCGATCTGCTTCACACGGTTTAATAAGAAAATCCAGCGCCCCTTGACGCATCGCTTCCACGGCAATGTCA
>SLFB01000244.1 GCA_007124475.1 Vibrio sp.
AACGTTAGCATACGAGTTGGTGATCACCGACATCATGATAAGGCCCGGTACAATGTACTCCATGTAACTAAAGCCATTCATCTGGCCAATACGAGAGCCAATCAAATTACCAAAAATCACAAAATACAGACTCATAGTGATCACGGGAGGAACCAGAGTTTGTACCCAGATACGAGTAAAACGGGTAATTTCTTTACGTAATAAACTGCTAAAAGCGGTCCAATAAATTGCGTACATTAATTAGCCTCCTGCTGAGAATCACGCACAATGGCGACAAACAACTCTTCCAAGCGGTTGGCTTTATTGCGCATAGAGCGTACTTTCACTCCTTGCTGCGTTAACTGCTGAAAAACACTATTGAGATTTTGGCTTTTTTCCAATTCAATTTCTAATGAACCATCGACAATGCGTTGAGCAATCACCTGAGATAAAGGTTGTACTTTTTGTTCATCATCGATATCAAGAATAAACGTCTCGACACTCAGTTTACCTAACAGCGCCTTCATAGTGGTATTCTCAATCAACTCACCACGATGAATAATACCGATATTACGACACAGCATTTCTGCTTCTTCTAAATAGTGCGTGGTAAGAATAATGGTGATTCCCTGCTGATTAATTTTTTTTAAAAACTCCCACATTGAGCGACGCAACTCAATATCCACCCCCGCAGTCGGCTCGTCCAAAATCAACAATTTGGGTTGATGCATCAAAGCTCGAGCAATCATTAAACGGCGCTTCATACCACCGGATAGGTTTCTCGCACGTTCTTTGCGTTTATCCCATAGGTCAAGCTGAGTCAAATAGGTTTTAGCTCGCTCTTTGGCTAAACTTTTGCCGACACCATAATAGCCCGCTTGCTGAATAACAATCTGCTCTACCGTTTCAAACGGATTAAAATTAAATTCTTGAGGCACTAAACCTAAGTGCTGTTTCGCTTGCTCAAGATGGGTATCAATATCTTGACCAAAAACTTTCACTTGACCTGAGGTCTTATTTACCAAAGAAGAGATAATACCGATAGTGGTTGATTTTCCGGCCCCATTTGGTCCAAGTAGCGCGTAAAAATCACCTTTTTTTACGCGTAAACTGATACCTTTCAGCGCTTCAAACCCACCTTGATAGGTTTTTCGCAACTGATCGATTTCTAATGCATACATAGTAATCACAAACTCTCAACTAGGATAACAGTCTAGATGTGCTGCCTAAAACGATGATTTTCAACCCTTACATTAGTAAATAATAAAATAAACTTAATCATTACCAAACTAAGGGGCGACCAATCCGTCAAAGGATAAAACGAACAATTAAACAAATTTATTTTGCATAAAAGCCCCCTTATCAACTGCTCAGATCAGTATTTTATCTGCTAATTTATAAGAGAATCAGAGCGCTACATTGTGTATAGTTGGCTCAGTGAACAAAGGAAACTAAGATGCCAGTACTTAAACAGCTTTTTGAAAACAACTCTCGTTGGTCAGAATCCATTAAATCCGAACGACCAGAATACTTTGCCAAGTTAGCCAAAGGACAAAACCCCGATTTTTTATGGATAGGTTGCTCTGACAGCCGAGTCCCTGCAGAGCGTCTAACCGGACTTTATTCTGGTGAGCTGTTTGTACATCGTAACGTCGCCAATCAAGTGATTCACACCGATCTTAACTGTCTGTCGGTGGTGCAATATGCAGTCGATGTATTGAAAGTAAAACATATTATTGTATGTGGTCATTATGGCTGTGGCGGGGTAACCGCAGCGATTGATAACCCTCAACTCGGTCTGATCAATAACTGGCTACTGCACATTCGTGATTTATATTTTAAGCATCGCAACTATTTAGAATTCATGTCCGAAGCTGATCGCTCTGACAAGCTGGCAGAAATTAACGTCGCCGAGCAAGTCTACAACCTAGGCAACTCAACCATTATGCAAACCGCATGGTTGCGTGGTCAAGACGTCGAATTACACGGTATGGTTTATGGTATTGAAGATGGTAAATTAGAATACTTAGGCTTGCGCTGTGACTCACAAGAGTTAGTCGATGATAGCTATCATAAAGCAATGGAAAAAATTCTTAATCCTGAGCATCGACTGTTGTGTCGTTAAGCAGTTAAGCATTAGATGATGAAGTAATGCCCACAACGGTGGGCATGCTTGTGGCTATTCATATCAGAGTAAAGCTAACCTTACTCTTGTGGCACGACTTTACCAATGTAGGGTAAATGGCGATATTTTTGCGCATAATCAATACCAACCCCAACCACAAATTCATCAGGAATTTCAAAGCCAATCCACTGGACATCTACATGAACTTCACGGCGAGATGGCTTATCTAGCAGGGTGCAAATGTTGATCGAGTTGGGTTCACGTAACGCTAAAAACTCTTTCACCTTGGTAAGGGTATTACCGGTATCGATGATATCTTCCACCAATAATACATCTTTACCTTTAATATCATCATCTAAGTCTTTTAGAATACGTACATCGCGCGAGCTTTCCATCGTATTGCCATAGCTCGATGCAGTCATGAAATCTACTTGATGAATTTTATCAATCGCGCGAGCCAAATCGGCCATAAAAACAAAAGAACCTCGCAGCAAACCAACCAAAACCAAATCATTACTCGCTTGGTAATGCTCAGTAATTTGTTGGCCTAATTCACGAATCCGCTGTTGGACCTCTTGTTCAGAAATCATGATTTCGATTGTATGTTTCATACCTATCTCATGGGGTTAGAGCGACATTGACCAGTGCTATCTGGCGTATCGCAAGTGGAAGCAGTCTTTATGATAGCACTGCCTAGCTTAGCTGTTAACCTTTCACTCCAGCAGTAACAATAATTGTTGCGTTGATGCTACTTCACTACTGATAGGGCGACTCAAACGTTTGCTTTGCGATCTAAATCGAATGCATTACAACGGCAAAAGGGTAAACAACACGTTATTTTATGATCTAGAGCACTTTTTATGCACTGTGTATTGACCAATTACATATGCACCATTACACTCATAGCGTTTTTTTAAACAAATTATAAAAAAATCATTAGCGTAACATAACGCAAATACACGCATGACTTAGAGTAACAGCTTGGCGAAAAATGCACCTAGTAGCGTATCTAAACCTCTCCTTAGGTGAGCTGATATTGCAGAGCTTTGCTTTGAGTCGGAAATGTATAACAACTCAGTCAATTGGCAAGGAACTACCATGGACGCATCGATTCAGAAACGGCCGAGAACAAGGCTATCTCCGCAAAAACGTAAACAGCAACTCATGGAAATCGCACTCGAAGTCTTCGCAAAACGAGGTATTGGCCGCGGTGGGCATGCTGATATTGCAGAAATAGCACAAGTCTCTGTGGCAACGGTATTTAACTATTTCCCCACTCGCGAAGATCTGGTCGACGATGTGCTCACCTTCGTGGTGCGGGAGTTTTCAAACTTCCTTACCGACAATATTGATCTCGATCTGCAGGCCAAACAAAACATGCATAATATTGCCTCGGGTATGGTCAGCTTAGCCATCGATGACTGCCATTGGTTAAAAGTATGGTTTGAATGGAGTGCTTCAACACGTGATGAAGTATGGCCATTGTTTGTTACCAGTAACCGCACCAATCAACTATTGGTCAAAAATGTGTTTGTAAAAGCCATTGAGCGCTCCGAAATCTGTAGCCAGCATGATGCTGAAGATCTCGCTACCCTATTCCACGGCATTTGTTACTCTCTATTTGTACAAGCTAACCGTGATCGCGGCGAATCTGACATGCAAAAACTGGTCAATAATTACTTAAATATGCTGTGCATTTATAAACAAGAGGCCGCTTAACACCTATCTCCATCAGTCTATGTCTATAAACCTATCCTCATGGACATAGACAGTTGATATAAGCAGAACACCGTTACAAGTTGTAGCTTGCAAACGAGAAGAGCTTTAAACAGCAAGCTGATAGTGATTAACAAGCAGCAGACGCAACAATAATACCAAGTGTCTTCGTTTCAGCTAAATGGAATACCAACGGCTAGTGCTGCTTCATCGCTGGTCGCTGCGGCAAAACTCAGCTCGAAAGGTCAACAACCTCTAATTACAAAAGCGACACGCATAAAAAAGCCGCTGAATCATTCAGCGGCTTTTTTTATTTAATATTCGTTATTTAAATTTAACACTGGTTATTTAAATAATCCGATTACTTTTTCTTTTTTGCTTTCGCGTTAGGTAGGTCAGTAATTGTCCCTTCAAACACTTCAGCGGCTAAACCTACAGATTCATGCAGTGTTGGGTGAGCATGAATGGTGAGAGCGATATCTTCAGCATCACAACCCATTTCAATCGCAAGACCAATTTCACCAAGCAGTTCACCACCGTTCGTGCCGACAATAGCGCCACCAATCACACGATGAGTTTCTTTATCAAAGATAAGCTTAGTTAGACCATCAGCACAATCAGAAGCAATAGCACGACCTGATGCCGCCCAAGGGAAAGTCGCCACTTCATAGTTTAGGCCTTCCGCTTTTGCTTCTTTTTCAGTTTTACCAACCCAAGCCACTTCTGGCTCAGTATAAGCAATCGATGGGATCACTTTTGGATCAAAGTAATGCTTCTTACCAGCAATCACCTCTGCTGCAACGTGACCTTCATGGACACCTTTGTGAGCCAGCATAGGTTGACCGACGATGTCACCAATCGCAAAAATGTGCGGTACATTGGTACGCATTTGCTTGTCAACGTGAATAAAGCCACGCTCGTCAACTTCAACACCGGCTTTCTCAGCCTCCATCAGCTTACCATTTGGTACGCGGCCAATCGCCACAAGCACGGCGTCATAACGCTCTGCTTCTGCTGGTGCTTTTTTGCCTTCCATGGATACATAGATGCCGTCTTCTTTGGCTTCTACTGCTGTCACTTTGGTCTCAAGCATTAAGTTAAATTTGTTCTGAATGCGCTTGGTGTATACCTTGACAACATCTTTATCTGCTGCAGGAATCACTTGATCGAACATCTCGACAACATCGATCTGAGAACCTAATGAATGATAAACCGTCGCCATTTCTAGGCCGATAATACCACCGCCCATGATAAGCATTTTTCCTGGTACTTCTTTAAGTTCTAGCGCATCGGTTGAATCCCAAATACGAGGATCGTCATGAGGAATAAACGGAAGTTTAATCGGACGAGAACCTGCTGCCACAATCGCATTATCGAAGTTAACTAGGGTTTTGCCCTCTTCACCGTCGACTTCAAGCGTATTTGGACCAGTAAATTTACCAAAACCATTCACTACCGTTACTTTACGCATCTTAGCCATACCGCTAAGACCACCAGTTAACTGGTTGATAACCTTTTCTTTCCATAGGCGAACTTTGTTGATGTCCGTCTGTGGCTCACCAAACACAATACCATGGTCAGCCATCGCTTTTGCTTCTTCAATCACTTTAGCTACGTGCAGTAAAGCTTTAGATGGAATACAACCAACGTTTAAACATACACCGCCAAGCGTGCTGTAGCGTTCTACAATGACGGTTTCAAGACCTAGATCCGCACAACGGAAGGCAGCAGAGTAACCAGCAGGACCTGCGCCTAAGACAACAACTTGGGCTTTAATTTCTTTGCTCATTTCGACCTCTTATAGTCAATATCCCTAACAGGCTGAGTGAAGGGTTCTATCGTGTTTGAGGAAACACGGAGTTTGATCAAACATCATGGTTTAAAACGATTATTTTTCAGACCGCATCAGTTTACAGAGATGTTAATGGTGTGAAAAGTAAATCCATGTAGCCTGTGAGCTAGACGACAATTCGCTGAGTAAAAATCAATTCTTCAGCCAATTGTAAGATAATAGTTGAATCAAGGCGGCTAACAGCCGCCTTCACTCGCTAATAGCTTATAAAACTAAACGACGAATATCGCTTAGACAGCCATTTAAATAAGTAATAAAACGTGCACCTTCCGCACCATCGATCACTCGGTGATCATAAGACAGTGATAATGGAAGCTGTAGACGTGGTACAAATTCTTTACCATTCCACACTGGCTTCATCTCAGATTTAGAGACACCAAGAATGCCAACTTCTGGCGCATTAACAATCGGCGTAAACGCTGTACCGCCAATGCCACCTAAGCTAGAAATGGTGAAGCAGCCGCCTTGCATATCAGCAGCCGTTAGCTTACCAGCACGAGCCTTTTTCGAGACTTCAGCTAGCTCTGCTGAAAGCTCATAGATGCCTTTTTTATTCACATCTTTAAACACAGGTACCACAAGGCCGTTTGGTGTATCTACCGCAATACCCACGTTAACATACTTCTTCAAAATCAAGCTTTCGCCATCTTCAGACAATGAAGAGTTAAACGCTGGGAAGGCTTCTAATGCTTTAGCTACCGCTTTCATGATGAACACCAGTGGGGTGATCTTCATGCCAGAGTCTTTCTTCGCTTCGAGCGCGTTTTGCTCTTTACGGAAGTTCTCTAACTCTGTGATGTCCGCGTTATCCCATTGGGTTACGTGTGGGATCATCACCCAGTTACGATGCAGGTTAGCACCAGAGATCTTCTTAATGCGCGATAATGGTTGAACTTCAGTTTCACCAAACTTGCTAAAGTCGACTTTTGGCCAAGGAAGCAGACCAAGCGCAGCGCCATCGCCTTTGCCAGAAGCAACCGCAGCAGAACCCGATTCAAGACGCTTTAGCGCTTCTTTAACGTAGCTTTGTACGTCTTCTTTTAAGATGCGGCTCTTACGGCCAGAACCTTTCACTTTAGAAAGATTAACACCGAACTCACGAGCGAGACGGCGCACCACTGGAGAAGCATGAGCGTATGCATGATTCTCTTGGAAATCAGCTGTCGCTGCAGCGCTCGCTTGTGCTACTGGAGCAGCGGCAGCAGCGCTTGGTGCAGAAGTTTGCGCAGGAGCCGCAACCGCTACTTGCGCAGGAGCCGCGCCAGCCACTTCAAACACCATGATCAGTGAGCCAGTAGAAACTTTATCACCAGCAGCGACTTTGATCGCTTTCACTTTACCAGCAAAAGGTGCCGGAACTTCCATTGACGCTTTATCGCCTTCAACAGTGATCAACGATTGCTCTTCTTCAACCATGTCGCCAACCGCAACCATGATTTCAGTCACTTCAACTTCATCGCCACCGATATCTGGTACTTGAACGTCTTTATCTGCAGCAGTAGCTGGAGCAGCTGGAGCAGCTGGAGCAGCTGGAGCAGCTGGAGCGCTAGCTTGAGCCACAGGCGCTGGCGCTGCAACGCCAGAACCGGCAACTTCAAAGACCATGATCAAAGAACCCGTGGTCACTTTGTCACCAGAAGCAATTTTGATTTCTTTCACGGTACCAGCGAAAGGCGCGGGTACTTCCATTGAGGCTTTATCGCCTTCAACGGTGATCAACGATTGCTCTTCTTCAACCACGTCGCCGATGGCAACCATGATTTCAGTGACTTCAACTTCATCACCACCAATATCTGGCACTTGAACTTCTTTCAGTTCAGTCGCGGTAGAAGCGGCGGCCGCAGGAGCAGGAGCCTCAGCCGCAGGAGCCGCTGCAGCGGCACCTTCAGCTTCAAACACCATGATCAAAGAACCCGTGGTGACTTTATCACCCACAGCCACTTTGATTTCTTTAACAATACCTGCTTGAGAAGCAGGAACTTCCATTGAAGCTTTATCACCTTCAACAGTAAGTAACGATTGATCTTCTTCAACCTTGTCGCCAACGCTGACAAGAATCTCAGTAACTTCAACCTCATCGGCACCGATATCCGGTACATTAATTTCGATTGCCATTATTCTTTCCTACCTTCAATTA
>SLFB01000175.1 GCA_007124475.1 Vibrio sp.
ATCTATACCCAAACAACTTGGAGTTGCAGGTCGGTGGCAAGTGACTTCATCCCCATGCGCACAGGAAAACGATGTGATTGGGGTAAAAGAACTTAGCCAACCCCTATAGCTGCAAGTAGGAAAGGGATAATCGTCAACTATAATGACTGGTATGGATAATTATTTTAACTTGGCTAAGCTTTTAGCTCTGAAATCTGCTTAGTGAGCTAGCGGAATTGAGTAGTTAAGGTTAAGCTTATTCAAGTGAACGACTTACAAAAACTAAACTAATTGGGGTATAACACATGTACGAGAAGCAAGTAGAAATCACTGCAGAAAACGGTCTTCATACTCGTCCAGCAGCACAGTTTGTTAAAGAAGCTAAAGCTTTCGATGCAGATATTACAGTCACTTCGAACGGCAAAAGTGCTAGTGCAAAAAGCCTATTCAAACTACAAACCCTTGGCCTAGTAAAAGGTACTGTGGTTTCTATTTCTGCTGAAGGACCTCAAGCAAAAGAAGCGGTTGATCACCTAGTTGCTCTAATGGATCAACTTCACTAATCAACTCTCTTTGTTTCAGTCCAAGGTCATTTTGTTGCAAACAAGATGACCTTATTTGAAATATGGCCAACAATAAGCTAGTAATTATTGTTATTGTCATGATTCATATTTCTCCCGTTTACAGTTCACCAATTTAAGGTAAGGCTATGATTTCAGGCATCCTAGCATCTCCAGGTATTGCTATTGGTAAAGCACTACTACTTCAAGAAGATGAAATAGTTCTAAATACACACACCATCTCTGAGGCTGATGTAGCAGCAGAAGTACAACGCTTTTACGACGCACGCGAAAAATCCTCTGCGCAGCTCACCGTGATCAAACAAAAAGCATTAGAGACTTTTGGTGAAGAAAAAGAAGCCATCTTCGAAGGCCATATCATGCTATTGGAAGATGAAGAGCTAGAAGATGAAATTTTAGCCCTCATCAAAAATGATAAGCTAACCGCAGACAATGCTATTTATACCGTGATTGAAGAGCAAGCAGCCGCGCTTGAGTCACTGGATGATGAATATCTAAAAGAGCGCGCAACGGACATTCGTGACATCGGCACACGTTTTGTTAAAAATGCCTTGGGTATCAATATCGTATCCCTAAGTGATATTAATGAAAAAGTTATTCTGGTTGCGAATGACCTAACTCCTTCTGAAACTGCACAAATCAACCTTGACTACGTGCTTGGCTTTGCATGTGATATTGGTGGCCGCACCTCACACACCTCTATCATGGCACGCTCACTTGAGTTACCGGCTATTGTCGGTACCAATGATATTACTAAGCAAGTCAAAAATGGCGATATGCTTGTTCTCGATGCGATTAATAACAAGATCTTTATCAATCCAAGCCAGGCTGAGCTTGAGCAAGCAAAACAAGTTCAACATGATTTCTTTGCCGAGAAAGAAGAGCTTGCCAAATTAAAAGACCTTCCAGCACAAACTCTAGACGGCCATAGCGTTGAAGTATGCGGCAACATCGGTACCGTAAAAGATTGTGATGGCATTATTCGCAATGGCGGAGAGGGTGTTGGCCTATATCGTACAGAGTTCCTATTCATGGATCGCGATGCCCTGCCGACAGAAGAAGAACAATACCAAGCTTACAAACAAGTCGCCGAAGCAATGAATGGTCACTCTGTGATTATTCGTACGATGGATATTGGTGGTGATAAAGATCTACCGTACATGGATTTGCCAAAAGAAATGAACCCATTCTTAGGCTGGCGTGCGATACGTATTAGCTTAGATCGCCGTGAAATTCTGCGCGATCAGTTACGTGGTATTTTACGTGCTTCTGCGCACGGTAAGCTACGCATTATGTTCCCGATGATTATCTCGGTTGAAGAAATTCGTGAACTGAAAAAAGCCATTGAAGAATACAAAGCTGAACTACGTAGTGAAGGGCTAGCATTCGATGAAAACATCGAAATTGGTGTTATGGTCGAGACCCCAGCAGCAGCAGCCATCGCTCATCATTTAGCTAAAGAAGTCGCCTTTTTCTCAATTGGCACCAATGATTTAACTCAATATACCTTAGCCGTTGACCGTGGTAACGAGATGATCTCTCATCTATATAATCCATTGTCGCCAGCAGTACTGACCGTGATTAAGCAGGTGATCGACGCCTCTCATGCTGAAGGCAAATGGACAGGTATGTGTGGTGAATTAGCTGGTGATGAACGAGCAACTTTATTACTCTTAGGTATGGGGCTAGATGAGTTTTCTATGAGTGGCATTTCGATTCCTAAAGTGAAGAAAGTCATTCGTAATACCAATTTCGCTGAAGTGAAAGCCATGGCTGAGCATGCATTGTCGTTGCCAACGGCTGCTGAAATTGAGGCATGTGTAGAAAAGTTTATCGCCGATAAGTGCTAATACATAATTACCCCCTACAATAGGTGACGATGAGCAAACTCCTTGAAGGATATAAAAATAGTCGTCTATTGTTCGAGATTGGTATACTATACTGATATAGCATAATTTTAAAACGTTAGGAGCATGACACAATGGGTCTGTTTGACAAACTTAAAAAGCTAGTCTCTGATGACAGCGCTGACGCTGGTGCAATTGAAATCATCGCACCACTTTCTGGTGAAATTGTAAATATTGAAGATGTACCAGATGTCGTGTTTGCCGAGAAAATTGTTGGTGATGGTATTGCCATCAAACCAACGGGTAACAAAATGGTTGCTCCGGTTAATGGCACCATAGGTAAAATTTTTGAAACTAACCACGCTTTTTCAATCGAATCTGATGATGGCGTTGAGCTGTTTGTTCACTTTGGTATTGATACTGTTGAATTAAAAGGCGAAGGCTTCAAGCGTATCGCTCAAGAAGGTCAATCAGTGAAAGTGGGTGACACTATCATTGAATTTGATCTTGCTCTTCTTGAAGAAAAAGCAAAATCGACATTGACTCCAGTTGTTATTTCTAACATGGACGAAATCAAAGAACTGACCAAGTTGTCAGGTTCTGTAAATGTAGGTGAAACTGCTGTATTACGTGTTACTAAGTAATAAGTATTCAGTCTATATTGAAAAACGCTGCTAACTTAGCAGCGTTTTTTATTGCTTATTGCCCTCAAGATCTATAAGCCTAAAGCGTAACGCAACACCTGGCGCTTGATTGGTCCACTATGCTCCGCTCCTTTCAACAAGAGATTACGTGCTACTTTAAGAGGCAAAATGTCATTACTGAATGCTTGATAAAAAACATCCATTCCCGCCTGCATCAATAAATTATCAGCGCGGCGCTTTTGTTGATAGCGATTAAACACAGCTTCACTTAAGTTCACCTGATTTTTGGCAACATCCAATAAAACCGAAACATCTTTAAAGCCAAGGTTAACCCCTTGACCAGCAAGAGGGTTAATCGTATGTGCAGCATCACCCACTAAAACTGCGCCTTGTTTTACATACACTTGCGCATGGCGACGAGTTAACGGGAAATAACCATGTTGAATAACCTCAACCTCACCAAGTTCACTAGGGAAATGCAGCAAAATCTCTTGTTTTAACTGATGAGGGGACATGGTAGATAACTGCTTAATACGCTGAGGAGAGTCGTACCAAACTAAAGAGGCTTGCTGACCTAACAATGGCAAAAAGGATCGAGGTCCTGAAGGGAAAAATTGCTGCCAAGTGATATCTTGCTGAGGCTTTTCTGTCATCACATTAATTAGCATACAATAATGACGATAATCCCAAGCGGTAACACCAATATGTGCCATTTGCCTGACCCGCGATTGTGCTCCATCGGCTCCGATAACCCATGGACTGTTCAGCACCTGGCCTGAATCCAGGGTTACTGTATTCATCTGACCATCAAAATTCATCTGTGTCAGCTTATCTGGGCAAAACACGGTCAAGTTTGGATGATGATGAAACTGCTCCCAGAGCCCTAATTGTATTAGGCGGTTCTCAACCATAAATCCTAATTGTTCGAGATTGAGATCATCACTAGAAAAACGCGTTCGGCACTCAGGGTGTTCCCACGTTTCTAAACGGCGATATGGGCACACACGCTTATCGAGTATCGATTGCCAGGCTCCTAACGACTCCAATAAAGCAACCGAACTCGAAGAGATGGCCGAAATTCGTAAATCCATAGGTTGCTCATCATCAAATGGCTGCGCTAAGGATCCCTCAACCAATGCTACTTTTCGTTGTTGCTTAGCCAAACCCAGTGCAACTGCTGCACCCACCATGCCGCCGCCAATGACAATGACATCAAAACTGCTCATGTTTTTTCCCTTTGGGGTTATTCATTTACCGCATTCATTGTACGGAGTCAGCTATTTTTTGCGAACTAATTTATACTAAAACCTTGCTAAAATAAGGGGCAAACCCCAGTAATAACAACGGTTATAATTTATTGCTAACCCTAGTCAGTCACTAACGAAAGCAGTACAATACGCCGCTACCGCCGCGATGGCGGATCCTTATTTGAACCAACAATTGAACGAGCGAAAGTGAGATGAGTAAGAAACTGCTAATTAAAACCTGGGGCTGTCAGATGAATGAATACGATTCATCGAAAATGGCTGATTTGCTCAATGCGGCAAGTGGTTATGAGCTAACAGAAGAACCAGAGGAAGCAGACGTCCTTCTACTTAATACCTGTTCAATTCGAGAAAAGGCTCAAGAAAAAGTCTTTCATCAACTTGGACGTTGGAAAAATCTGAAAGATAAAAAACCAGGCGTTGTGATTGGTGTCGGTGGTTGTGTCGCGACTCAAGAAGGTGATCATATCCGTGAACGAGCTCCTTTCGTTGATGTCATTTTTGGCCCTCAAACTCTGCATCGTTTGCCTGAAATGATCAAAAACTCACAATCAAGTGATGCTCCGGTGATGGATATTTCCTTCCCCGAAATAGAAAAGTTTGACCGCTTGCCAGAACCTAAAGCTGAAGGCGCAACAGCGTTCGTTTCCATTATGGAAGGTTGCTCGAAATATTGTACCTATTGTGTGGTGCCATATACTCGTGGTGAAGAAGTGAGCCGTCCGATGGATGATGTACTTTACGAAATCGCCCAACTCGCTGAGCAAGGGGTACGCGAAGTTAATCTATTAGGGCAAAATGTAAACGCTTATCGTGGCCCAACCCATGACGGTGATATCTGTTCTTTTGCTGAACTACTACGCTTAGTCGCATCGATTGATGGTATTGATCGAATCCGCTTCACCACCAGCCATCCGTTAGAATTTACTGATGATATCATTGCGGTTTACGAAGATACGCCTGAATTGGTGAGCTTCCTGCACTTACCTGTGCAAAGTGGTAGTGATCGCATTCTTACCATGATGAAGCGCCCACACACCGCCATTGAATATAAGTCTATTATTCGCAAACTACGCAAAGCTCGTCCTGATATTCAAATCAGCTCAGACTTTATCGTAGGCTTCCCTGGGGAATCAGATAAAGACTTCCAAGACACAATGAAACTCATCCGAGACGTTGACTTTGATATGAGCTTTAGCTTTATTTTCTCTCCTCGTCCAGGTACTCCCGCAGCGGATTATCCTTGTGACTTATCAGAAGAGACGAAAAAAGAGCGCTTATACGAACTGCAACAACAAATTAATAGTCAAGCTATGCGTTATTCACGTTTAATGCTGGATAGCGAACAGCGTATTTTAGTTGAAGGGCCATCAAAGAAAAACTTGATGGAACTACGTGGACGTACTGAAAACAACCGAGTCGTCAACTTTGTTGGGACTCCTGATCTGATCGGTCAATTTGTTGATGTTAAAATTGTCGATGTTTTCCCTAATTCACTACGTGGTGAGCTCATCCGCACAGAAGCTGAAATGAACTTGCGCGTGGTTATTTCTCCATCACAAATGATGGCTAAGACGCGTCGAGAAGATGCTTTAGGGGTCGCTTCTTTCACACCTTAGAGATATTACTTTATCCGATTAAAAGCGAAAAAACGGATAGCTTTGGTCACCACCCCATGAGTAGCCGGTCACAATCGGCTACTCGACACAGACTTACTGAGAGGCCAATTTGAGCACGAAAATCGTCACTTTAGAAATTACTCTTGAACCTTCCGATAATCGCCGCCTAGCCAGCTTATGCGGCCCCTTTGATGACAACATTAAACATTTAGAGCGTCGGCTCGGTGTCGAAATAAATCATCGTAGTCACTTTTTTACCATTGTCGGTCAACCTCACACCGCTGCTGCCGCATTAGATATCCTGAAAAACCTGTATGTCGACACCGCGCCACAGCAAGGAAAAATCGGTGATATTGAGCCTGAGCAAATACACTTAGCCATTAAAGAAGCCGGCGTACTTGAGCAAAGCCATGAATCTTCGATTGCGTATGGTAAAGAAGTATTCATTAAGACTAAGAAAGGAGTGATTAAACCTCGCACGCCGAATCAAGCGCAATATTTGGTCAACATGGTCACCCATGATATTAGTTTTGGTATTGGCCCAGCAGGGACAGGGAAAACCTACCTAGCAGTAGCCGCGGCCGTGGACGCATTAGAAAGGCAAGAAATCCGCCGTATACTACTCACCCGCCCAGCCGTAGAAGCTGGTGAAAAATTAGGCTTTTTACCGGGTGATTTGAGCCAAAAAGTCGACCCGTATTTACGTCCACTTTATGACGCCCTATTTGAAATGCTCGGTTTTGAACGGGTAGAAAAGCTGATTGAACGAAATGTGATAGAAGTCGCTCCTCTCGCCTATATGCGTGGACGAACACTCAATGACGCTTTCATTATTCTCGATGAAAGTCAAAATACCACCGTTGAACAGATGAAGATGTTTTTAACCCGAATTGGTTTCAACTCCCGAGCTGTCATTACTGGTGATGTGACACAAATAGATTTGCCTCGCGGTGCTCGATCAGGGTTACGGCACGCCATTGAGGTATTAAGCGAAGTTGATGAAATTAGCTTCAACTTTTTCTTAGCTGACGATGTGGTTCGCCATCCTGTAGTGGCTCGTATCGTTAATGCTTATGAAAAATGGGAAGCTGAAGATCAAAAGCAACGTAAAATTGTCGAACAACGTCGACGTGAAGAACGAGAGCTAGCTCAATCAGTATCTGCATCTGAGCCTCAACCTAAAGAAGCTGATTAACGATGGCGATAGAACTTGATTTGCAAATAGCGGTTGCTGATCCACATCACTTACCCAGTTACGATGATTTTTTAACTTGGTTAGTTGCTGCGGTTACTCCATTTCAAAGCGATGCAGAAGTCACGGTTCGGGTGGTTGATCAAACGGAGAGCCATCAGCTAAATTTAGATTATCGCGGTAAAGATAAACCGACGAATGTATTATCTTTTCCATTTGAAACACCGCCAGGTATCGAGCTAAATTTACTGGGTGATTTAGTGATTTGCCAATCGGTGGTTGAGCAAGAAGCTCAGCAACAAGACAAACCTTTACTCGCTCATTGGGCGCATATGGTTGTACATGGTAGCCTTCATCTGCTAGGTTATGATCATATAGACGATCAAGAAGCTGAAGAAATGGAAGCGCTTGAAACTGAGGTTATGCAGAAATTGGGATTTGCTGACCCATATTTAGCAGAAAAAGATTAAGCGTTGATATAACCCATCGATTATATACCCAAACAATTTGGCGTTGCAGGTAGGGTATATCCATTTCTATGATGTGTTAAGCTCAACGCTAAATGTGTGCCATCACACTTTGGTGGCGTAATAAATAAGAGAACTAATGAACGACGATAACTCGCCCTATTCGACCGAAGGAAAAAAAGAAAAATCTGAAGGTCCG
>SLFB01000045.1 GCA_007124475.1 Vibrio sp.
AACAACAAACAGGTGCTTTTGGTCGCGCAAAAGCAAGCAGAAACCGATGAGCCTACCGTTTCCGACTTATTTTCAGTGGGAACAGTAGCCACCATTCTTCAATTATTAAAACTGCCAGACGGAACGGTAAAAGTTTTAGTTGAAGGTCAGCAGCGCGCAAAAATCAATCAATTTTATGAGGGTGATTTCTTTTCAGCTGAAGCTGAATACCTTCTGACGCCAGAGCTGGATGAGAAAGAACAAGAAGTCATTGTACGTAGTGCGATCAATCAGTTTGAAGGCTTTATTAAACTGAATAAAAAGATCCCACCAGAAGTACTGACATCACTGAATGGAATTGACGATGCGGCTCGTTTAGCTGATACCATCGCTGCCCATATGCCGCTTAAATTAGCGGATAAACAGAACGTATTAGAGCTGCTTGATATTGCCAAGCGTCTTGAGTTTCTTATGGGGCAAATGGAAGCGGAAATCGATCTGTTACAGGTAGAAAAACGCATTCGTACCCGAGTTAAAAAACAGATGGAAAAATCTCAACGTGAGTACTATCTGAATGAGCAAATGAAAGCGATTCAGAAAGAACTAGGTGAGATGGATGACGCACCGGATGAATTTGAAACGTTGCAAAAGAAAATCGACGCTTCAAAAATGCCTAAAGAAGCGCGCGATAAAACCCAGCAAGAGCTACACAAACTAAAAATGATGTCACCAATGTCAGCGGAAGCGACCGTGGTGCGTAGCTATATCGACTGGATGGTGAGTGTTCCTTGGACTAAACGCTCTAAAGTGAAGAAAGATCTTGCCAAAGCAGAAGAGATCCTCAACGCTGACCATTACGGATTGAAACGCGTCAAAGAGCGTATTCTTGAGTACTTAGCGGTTCAAACGCGGATCAATAAGTTAAAAGGTCCTATTTTATGTTTAGTTGGGCCGCCTGGGGTTGGTAAAACATCCTTGGGACGTTCAATTGCTTCAGCGACTGGGCGTCAGTATGTGCGTATGGCACTCGGTGGGGTACGAGATGAAGCGGAAATTCGTGGTCATCGTCGTACTTATATTGGTTCTTTGCCAGGTAAACTTATCCAGAAAATGGCAAAAGTTGGTGTTAAAAACCCACTGTTCTTACTGGATGAAATTGACAAGATGTCTTCAGATATGCGTGGCGATCCTGCTTCGGCGCTATTAGAGGTTCTTGATCCTGAGCAGAACAATTCGTTCAATGACCATTATTTGGAAGTGGATTACGATTTGTCTGATGTGATGTTTGTTGCCACCTCTAATTCAATGAATATCCCGGGTCCACTATTAGATCGTATGGAAGTGATTCGTTTATCTGGTTATACCGAAGATGAAAAACTGAACATCGCCAAGCGCCATTTGCTGAATAAGCAAATTGAGCGCAATGGACTAAAACCTAGTGAGATCCTTGTAGAAGATTCCGCAATTATTGGCATCATTCGTTATTATACTCGTGAAGCAGGCGTTCGTGGCTTGGAACGAGAAATCTCGAAAATTTGTCGTAAAGCAGTGAAGAAGATTTTATTGGATAATTCGATTAAAATCGTCACTGTCAATCAAGACAATCTAAATGAATTTTTAGGTGTACAACGGTTTGATTATGGTAAAGCGGATGATAGCAACCGTGTCGGACAGGTAACGGGATTAGCATGGACAGAAGTCGGTGGTGACTTACTCACCATTGAAACTCAGTCTATGCCGGGTAAGGGTAAGTTGACTCAAACGGGATCACTTGGTGATGTTATGCAAGAGTCAATTCAAGCGGCAATGACGGTGGTTCGTTCTCGTGCTGAAGCGCTAGGTATCAATAGCGACTTTTACGAGAAGAAAGACATTCATGTTCACGTCCCCGAGGGCGCAACGCCTAAAGATGGGCCAAGTGCAGGTATTGCTATGTGTACAGCCCTGGTCTCCAGTTTAACTGGCAATCCAGTCAAGGCTGATGTCGCAATGACCGGTGAAATAACTTTGCGCGGTGAAGTTTTGCCCATCGGTGGTTTGAAAGAAAAACTCCTGGCAGCGCATCGCGGTGGAATTAAGACAGTATTGATCCCGAAAGATAATGAGCGTGATTTACAAGATATCCCTGATAATGTGATCGCTGATCTAGACGTAAAAGCCGTACAGTGGATTGATGAAGTGCTTCACATTGCTCTGGAAAATGACCCGTCTGGGGTTAGCTTTTCCGCGGTTAAATAGTGATATGTAGCAAAAATAGTTAAAAGATTACGCTGAGAAGTCGAAAAAGGCTTGTCAGCGTTTTTTTTGACGGCTAACGTTACCAACGATGGCTTAAGCCCAGTTGTAACAAGGCATTAAGCCTATTTTAATCTTTATGGAACGAAATAGGCACCGAATACAACAATAACTTGGTGACCAAAGGGGAATTACAGTGAATAAAACACAATTAGTTGAAAAAATCGCCGACAATGCTGATATCTCAAAAGCATCAGCAGGTCGTGCTCTGGATGCATTTATTGAAGCTGTAACGGATACGTTGCAGTCAGGTGATCAAGTCGCATTGGTTGGTTTTGGCACGTTTTCTGTTCGCTCACGTGCAGCTCGTACTGGCCGTAACCCTAAAACAGGCGAAGAAATTCAAATCGCTGAAGCGAAAGTACCTGCTTTTAAAGCAGGTAAAGCGTTAAAAGATGCCTGTAACTAAAGTATTTATTACAGATTTAACGCGAAATTAATTCGAACCTTTTTTTATTATGCGCATCCTACTGATGCGCATTTCTTTTTCTGATATTATCGCGCTATTCAATTTTGGTTGAAGTTTGTGACTTCAAACTCGGAGAGCAGTACAACTATGATGGAACGATTACGCGAAGGCGTGAACAGCATTGCAGTGAAGATTATTTTAGGATTAATCATTCTATCGTTTATCTTCGCTGGTGTAGGCGGCTATATGGCAGGTGGCGGCAATAATGTTGCTGCTAAAGTTGGTAACACGGAGATAAGTCGCAGTGAATTTGAGCTAGCTTATCAAAATGAACGTAACCGTATGCAATCACAATTGGGTGATTATTTTTCGACATTATTAGCGGATCCAACTTATGTATCAGCTTTAAGACGTTCTGTTTTAGATAACATGATTAATGATGTGTTACTTGAACAATATGCTCAATCGCTCGGGCTCCGAGTTACAGATGAGCATATCCGTGAAACAATCCTAGCTATGCCTGAATTTCAATCGAATGGTCAATTTGATAATAGTATTTATCAGTCGGCTTTACGTCGTGCAGGTTTTACGCCTGATGGGTTTGCTGAATATCTGCGTAGCAACCTGAAGCGAGAGCAGCTCGTTTTAGCGCTACAAGCAAGTAAATTCACCTTAACTGGTGAAGTTGAGGCGTTGAGTCAAATTATTGCTCAAAGTCGCGAAATTCAAACCGTTACCTTAGCAATTGATGACTTCCTTCCAGGGGTTAACCTTACTGAGCAAGAGGTAGAGCAGTATTATCAACTCAACGATGAGCGTTATCTCCGTCCAGAGCAAATGAAGATCGGTTATCTCGAGTTATCAGCACAGCAGATCAAACACTCCATCAGCATCAGTGATGACGACGCTAAAGCTTATTATGAAGCGAATTTAACTAAGTATGCTTCTCCAGAGCAGCGTAAAGTGAGTCATATCATGATCCAAGGTGATGATCAAACTGCCGCACAAGCAATCTTGGATGAGTTATTAAATGGAGCTGACTTTACCCAGTTAGCGATGGAAAAATCACAAGATATTGGTAGTGCCAGTGAAGGTGGGCAATTAGGTTGGATTGAGCGAGATACGATGGATCCTGCTTTTGACTCGGCAGCATTTGCTTTACAAACAGTCGGGGATCTCAGCGGTTTGGTTAAATCAGACTTTGGCTACCACATTATTCGTTTAGATGAGCTAAAAGATCCAGTAATTAAACCGTTCGCTGATGTTGCTGCAGAGATTGTAATTGAGTTACAAGCTCAACAAGCGATTGATAAGTTCTATCAATTACAAACTGAATTAGAACGTGTGGCTTTTGAATACCCAGATTCTCTCGAAGAAGCGGCAAGAGCGACAGGTTTGGCAATTACTCAAACTGATTTTGTCTCTATCAGTGAATTGCCGTCAGTATTAGCGACACCTGCGGTGATTCAAGCACTGCAATTTCCTGATGTTAAAGAAGATGGCTTAAATTCGGATGCAATTCAAATTGCTCCAGAACATATCGTTGTTGTGCGGATCGATCAGACACGGCCAGAGATCATATTACCGTTAGCTGAAGTTCGCGATCAAATTGTGGCTAATTTGACCTATCAAAAAGCACAGCAGCAAGCAACAGAGCTAGCAGAGTCAATTTTAACCTCGCTTAACGCCGGTGATGTCAGTGTATTAGACAGCCATGAGTTGACGTTTAGTGCGCCTGAGTATATCGACAGAAGCTCGGTTTTAGCTGATGTAGTGTTTACTATGCCTAAACCTCAAAATGCTGATGAGGTGACGTATACTCAAGGTAAAGATTCACAAGGAAATATTGTGGTAATTGCTTTGAACAAGGTTACTACTAATGTAGATCCAGAGTTGAATCAACAGATTAGTGCTCAGCTATCACGTGTAAGCTGGCAAGAAAGTATCGAAGGTATTTTGGCGACATTACGTCAAAATACTAAAATCGAATACTTCACTTTAGAGCGGTAAATAGCCTTAATGTAAGTAATATGTTTGTCATAATGGGCTGCTTTTGTAGCCCATTTTAGTTTCTTAATTTTGTCGCTTATTTAAGTAATCAATCGTTTACCATGACATGTCTGCTCTAGTGAGTGGATCGCGATAGAAATCATCGTGCTATTTGAATTAAGGAATATGACAATGAATAAATATTTATTGGTATTGTTACTGGGTTTATTGCCGATTAGTTCCGCATTGAGCTCAAGTAATACTACCACGACTAATACTCAACAAGGTTTTGAAATCACAGTCAATATTAATACCGCTAGTGCTGAAGAGTTGGCGACGTTATTGCAAGGAATTGGACTACAAAAAGCCCAAGCAATCATTGAATATCGTGAAGCGAATGGTAACTTTGTGAGCAAAGATGAGTTAATCAAAGTTAAGGGAATCGGACCTGCTTTAGTGGCTAGAAATGAAGATCGTATTTTACTTTAGTCAAATATAGTCATTGACTGAATACGTTCTTTTACACCTTTCTTGCTTCAAACTGGCTTTTCACCCAGCTATAAAAAACTCAGGTTCTCGGCCTGAGTTTTTTATAGCTGGGTGAAACTCGCATCTGATTACCAGTTCAGTGTATAATTACTCGCTGATTAATCACGCCATTAGTCGCTGTGAAATATAAATGGAGTAAAACATGTCCTTGCAAACAACGGTTATAACCGTGGATGGACCCAGTGGTGCAGGTAAAGGCACCCTGTGTATGTTGTTGGCTAAAAAACTTGGTTTTCAATTGCTTGATTCTGGAGCGATTTATCGCGTATTAGCGCTAGCTGCTATGCATCATGGTGTCGATACTGACTCTGAAGAAGCACTGGTACCGTTAGCAACTCATCTTGATGTTGAATTTATCGCTGAGGGCGATTTGGTCAAAGTTATCTTAGAAGGTGAGGACGTCTCAAAAGCATTACGTAAAGAAGAAACGGGTATGGCTGCATCGAAAATAGCGGCTTTACCACGTGTCAGAGAGGCGTTATTGCGCAGACAACGAGCTTTTGAACAAGGTAAAGGGTTAGTCGCTGATGGTCGAGATATGGGAACCGTGGTATTTCCTCATGCTGAAGTCAAAATCTTTCTTGATGCCAGTGCTGAAGAGCGTGCCAATCGACGGTATAATCAGTTGCAACAGAAAGGCCTTAATGTTAGATTTGACGACCTTTTAAGCGAAATTCAAGAGCGGGATGAACGTGACCGTAACCGAACGGTCGCCCCATTACGTCCGGCTGAAGATGCTTTATTATTAGATTCAACTGCTTTGTCTATCGACGAAGTGGTGCAACAAGCGTTACACTATATAGAATCGCGACTAGCGGAATAATTTCCGTTAATCAAGAACGTTGGTCACAAGGATGATGACTGGCGAAATTAATAACCCCATGCGGTAGGATACCCGTGGAAGTTTAATTATTGAAGATTAAATACATGACTGAATCTTTTGCTCAACTCTTTGAAGAGTTTTTAAACGAAACCCAATTCCAACAAGGTACTATTGTTAAAGGTACTGTTGTTGCAATTGAAAATGGCTATGTACTTGTTGATGCAGGTCTTAAGTCTGAATCTGCAATTCCTGCAGAGCAGTTCAAGAATGCAGCTGGTGAACTAGAAGTTGAAGTTGGTTCAGAAGTTGACGTAGCTCTTGATGCTGTAGAAGACGGTTTCGGTGAAACTCAACTTTCTCGTGAGAAAGCTAAGCGTCACGAAGCTTGGATTGTTCTTGAGAAAGCTTACGAAGAAGCTGAAACAGTTATCGGTATCATCAATGGTAAAGTTAAAGGCGGCTTCACTGTTGAATTGAACGGTATCCGTGCATTCCTTCCAGGCTCTCTTGTTGACGTGCGTCCAATCCGTGACACTGCTCACTTAGAACACAAAGAGCTAGAGTTCAAAGTTATCAAGCTTGATCAGAAGCGTAACAACGTTGTTGTTTCTCGTCGTGCTGTTATCGAATCTGAAAGCAGCGTTGAGCGTGACGAACTTCTTGAGACTCTACAAGAAGGCACTGAAGTTAAAGGTATCGTTAAGAACCTTACTGATTACGGTGCATTCGTTGATCTTGGCGGTGTTGATGGTCTACTGCATATCACAGATATGGCTTGGAAACGCGTTAAGCATCCATCAGAAATCGTTAATGTTGGTGACGAAATCCTAGTTAAAGTTCTTAAGTTTGACCGTGAGCGTACTCGTGTATCACTAGGTCTAAAACAGCTAGGTGAAGATCCATGGGTAGCTATCGCTAAGCGTTATCCAGAAGGTCACAAACTATCTGGTCGTGTGACTAACCTTACTGATTACGGCTGTTTCGTGGAAATCGAAGAAGGCGTTGAAGGTCTGGTACACGTTTCAGAAATGGATTGGACTAACAAGAACATCCACCCATCTAAAGTTGTTAATGTTGGCGACGAAGTAGATGTGATGGTACTAGATATCGACGAAGAGCGTCGTCGTATTTCTCTAGGTCTAAAACAGTGTAAAGCTAACCCTTGGCAGTCATTCGCTGAAGCGCAAGCTAAAGGCGATAAAGTAACTGGTAAGATCAAGTCTATCACTGACTTCGGTATCTTTATCGGTCTTGACGGCGGTATCGATGGCCTAGTTCACCTATCTGACATCTCTTGGAATGTTCCTGGAGAAGAAGCAGTACGTGACTATAAGAAAGGCGATGAAATCTCAGCAGTTGTACTTGCAGTAGATGCAGAGCGTGAGCGTATCTCTCTAGGCGTTAAGCAAATGGAAAATGACCCATTCAATGCTTACGTTGCAGACAACAAAAAAGGTACTCTAGTTAATGGTACTGTAACTGCTGTTGATGCTAAAGGTGCGACTATCACTCTTGAAGATGGCGTTGAAGGTTACATCCGTGCCTCTGAAGTAACTCGTGATCGCATTGAAGATGCATCTCTAGTGCTAAGTGTTGGTGATAAAGTTGAAGCGAAATTTACTGGCGTTGACCGTAAAAACCGCGTAATCAACCTATCTATCAAAGCGAAAGATGAAGCTGATGAGCAAGAAGCAATGGCAACTATCAACAAGCAAGATGAAGCTGCTTTTGGTAATGCAATGGCTG
>SLFB01000327.1 GCA_007124475.1 Vibrio sp.
ACAAGTTTTGTCGACTTAGCATGATTGTTTTTCACGCTCATGTTGACTCATTGATTCAGCTCCGAATACTTCTCCAAGTGATATAGGTATATTGTTAGGGGATTAGAGTAAAAATAGAGCGAACGAAGAATGTTATATTTTCGTTCGAAACTTTTCGGGCATTGTAGCTTTGTTGCCAAACATTTCTGTGATGAAGGAAATGTTACAATTAATTTACTAAATAAAAAAATAAATAATTGATTGATATGGTTAATAAGTGCCCATCCACAGGATGTGGATGCTGTCAGTGAGAGAGTCGTTTAGCCAATGTTGGCCAATGCTACTATTTATCTAATCTATTGATATTCTTGTGACGCGAAGTTATAGAAGTGTTGGTAACGTTTGTTGATCTCAAGCATATCGCCAGTCTATGCTCATCGAAGATAAGTTAAACATGGAATAAGAAAGACGGTAATCATTTTTGATAATATCTTTCTTATCCCGATTTAGGGCTATTTGCAGTACCTTAGTAAAGGTAAGTGATTAATTGGCTGGATATTATACTGTTGTAGCAGGCCGATGAGCCTCATCCTGTGGAATGTATCGATAGTATTTAGCATCAGGATCTGCTGGAATACTATGGCCTAATATACGATCGGCTGCTTTTTCAGCTAACATAATCGTTGGTGCATGTAAGTTACCATTAGTGATAGTTGGGAACACAGATGCATCAACTACTCGCAGGTTTTTCACACCGTACACTTTAAGTGACTGGTCGACCACCGCCATAGGATCATCGGCTAGGCCCATTTTACAGGTACAGCTAGGATGGTAAGCACTTTCGCCCTCACGGGCAACAAAATCAAGAATTTGCTCATCAGTTTGAACATCAGCACCGGGAGAGAGTTCGACGCCTCTTAAGTGATCAAAAGCGGGTTGTGCAATAATATTTCTTGAAACTTTTATCGCTTCTACCCATTCTTTGCGTTCTTGCTCTGTGGATAAATAGTTAAACAAGATTCTCGGTTTATCATCAGGATTAGCACTACGCAATTTGACATGCCCACGTACGTCTGAATTCATTGGCCCAACGTGCAGTTGAAAACCATGTCCTTTATTGGGAGATGTACCATCGTAGCGAATCGCTAATGGTAGGAAGTGAAATTGTAAATTGGGATAAAGTACATCCTCGTTACTGCGAACATAACCACCGGCTTCAAAATGGTTGGTCGCTGCTGCACCTTTGCGTTGAAATAACCATTCAAGACCAATTTTAGGTTGGTTATAAAACTTCAGTGCAGGATAAAGGCTAACAGGTTCTTTACATTCATACTGAATATAAACTTCTAAATGATCTTGTAGGTTTTCGCCGACACCCGGTAAATGTTGGACAGTAGGAATACCTAGAGCTTTAAGCTCTTGTTGATTACCAATTCCAGACAGCTGCAATAATTTAGGTGAGTTAATAGCACCACCACTGCTTATAATTTCATTACCATAAGCTATGTGTTTTTTTAACCCTTTTCTATATTCGACACCAATAGCTGTTTTGCCTTTAAATATAATTCTATCGCTAGTAGCGTTCGTTAACACTGTTAAATTTTCACGATGCATTACTGGGTGTAAATAAGCCCTTGCTGCGCTATATCTTCTACCTCGATAAATATTCTGATCAAAGACACCAAACCCTTCCTGTTGATATCCATTAACATCATCGGTTAATGGATAACCGGCTTCTTGAGTCGCAGCAAAGAAAGTAGAAAATAAAGGATTATCGCATTTTGCGGTAGTGAGGGTTAGTGGTCCATTATCACCATGATAATCATTTTGTTTTTGTAAGCGGTTTTCACTTTTACGAAAGTAAGGTAAACAGTGAGCATAATCCCACTCATCTAAACCGTCATTTTGTGCCCATTTTTCATAATCCATTGCGTTGCCACGGATATAAATCATGCCATTAATACTACTACACCCTCCTAGTACTTTACCTCGGGGTTGAGCGATACGACGGTTATGCATATGAGGTTCTGGCTCAGACTCATACATCCAATTATAGGTTTTATCGTTTAACAGATAAGTTAATGCTGCTGGCATATGAATACGAAAATCTAACTGATAATCGGGACGCCCTGCTTCAAGTAGTAATACTCGATGATTGGGATTGGCACTGAGTCTATTCGCGAGTACACAACCTGCGGATCCTGCACCAATAATAATGTAATCATAATTTTCTTTATTCGACATAAAACCTCCGATGTCTTACTTACCTAGATAATAATAAAAGCTTGTTTTGGTAAGTGTGTTTATAAACAAGATCTTATGAAGCTGACTTTTTATATTGTTATTTTATTTTATTTTGTTGGAATGTTATTGCTGATAATAAAATAAATAACATTCTCCTGTGAAATATTAATGGTTTATCCCATTTACCTGTAACGCCAAGTTGTTTGGGTATAACCGGATTATTCTTTTAATAAATATTAATCATTTGTTTTTATGCATTTATTTAACAATCGATAGTGATAGTTAATACTAGATTGCGCTTTAAGAGGTTCGGATTTAATAATATATTTTACAGTTTCCTGCCAATTAAGAACCACTTGCTCGCGGTAGTTTTGCTGTTGGTAGAGAGCGTAATCATACGAACTAAAACCTTGCTGGATAGCATGCATAATCCATTCAAAAATTGGACTGTGGGCCATTTTTGCGATCAGTAGATTGAGTTCTCTATCTAGTTCTCCAAGGACTTCCAAGCAGGGCTCAGTATGGCTCGCGGCATCCACTAATTGTTCTACTGTTTGAAGTAGTGTGTGTTTTTGTTGTTCGGTAGCGCGATTAATCGCCAGTAATACGATATTGTGATCAATGCATTCTCGAAACTCAGCAACTTTTTCAGTAGAGATATCACTCTGTTTCAAAAAAAGTGCTAGTGACTCGCTGATATGGTTAACATCAACTTTACACACAACGGCGCCACCTTTTTGACCTTTACGGATCTCAATTAATCCCTTTTGTTTTAAGGCCTGTATCGCTTCACGCACAACACCACGACCAGTACCAAACTGTTGTTGTAGTTCCCGCTCGCTAGGAAGTTTGTCACCTGGAATGAGTTTTTTCGACAAAATAGCCGACTCAATTTGTAAGGCAATATCTTCGCTCGCTCGGCCAATTTGTACTGGATTAAATAAGTAGTTTTGAGTCATAGGAGTATTTGCTTGATTTGGTAGTACCAAACTTATCATTTATTGCTTTTTAATGTCAAATTTAGATTTTTTAATGAGTTTGGTACTACCAATGAGTGAGTTAGAGCGGACAAAGCGTTTTTGAACACAGCCACTATCCTCTAGTCGTAAGAGCACAATATCCCCTTCCTACTTGTTTCTGCAGAGGTTTTGGCGACGTTCGTTCACCCCAATCACATCGTCGGTCTATGCCATGGGGATGATGAAAGAGAGCCGTGGCTCTTACCAAAGTCTAGCCTACGACTGTTCAAATTTGTCACTCACCGCCTACCTGTAACTCCAAATTGTTTAGGTATCACAAAAGCAATCAAACGAATCTTTCTATCAACTTGGAATCAGCTTTAAAGTTTCGGATGAGAAAGCCAGTAATCAGTATGGCCGATTTAGCTTATTGATATATCTTGCTATACCCTTTTGACTTGAAGTTACAGTGCAGCTAGCTGTGTGATCTAAAATATCGCACTTTCCTAAGCTTATAAGGACTCTTAGCATTTATCTGTAATTTTAAGTCGTGGGTATATGGCATACCTATTGTGTGATGAATATCGTCAGTGGAAGGAACATAATAATGAAAAATCGATTAGTACTGAGTACCCTATGCATTAGCTTAGCTATTCCATCATTAGCTTCTGCACATGGTTGGGTTGAGTTTCCCAGTGCTCGGCAAAATACGTGCTACTTAGATGGTGGGTTTTGGAGTAATGCGATTCCTAACGCGGCTTGCCAAGCGGTTTTTGATCAATCGGGAGCTTACCCTTTTGTTCAGCGTAATGAAGTGGCTGCGAATGTGCCTAGATATCGAGATCTCGATCAGGTGAAAGCAGTGATACCGGACGGCCAGCTTTGTTCTGCCGGTCATGCAGCTAAAGCTGGATTAAATATTGCTTCTCCTCATTGGCAAAAAACACCGATTCAGTTAAATGAACATAACCAACTGGATTTAGTCTTTCATGCGACTGCGCCACATAATCCATCATATTGGGAGTTTTACTTAACCAAACCTCAGTATGACCCAAGCTTACCTTTGACATGGGATGATTTAGAGTTAATTGATGAAGCGGGCAATACTCCGGTAGGGGCAGATCGAAAATATCGATTCACGGTCAATTTCCCGGAGGGGCGCAGTGGAGATGCGATTTTGTATACTCGTTGGCAGCGAATTGATCCTGTTGGGGAGGGGTTTTATAACTGTAGTGATATTACCTTTGTTGGCGACGGTACACCTACACCACCGACGGAACCCAGTGAACCTGAGCAACCGACAGATTTAACGGCATTAGGTTATTTTGTGCCAACAGGGTTTGGACCAGTGGAAAGCGGCGATAGTGTACGTTTTCGTACCTTTAGCCAACAAGGGCAAGAGTTGACGGATATTCACCTCGAGATTTCTGCCAATAATAGACACACCTGGCCTGTTGAACTGGCCGGTCAGTTTAATCAGCAGCAAGCGGGATATTGGTATATTGGTATTTGGCATCAAGAAATGAATCACTATATGTTCGATAGCCGAAATATCCACACTAACCAAGTATTTGCGCCACATGGTCAGTTTAGCTACCAATTATCATTACAAAAACAAACACCGCCACCAGTGATCCCTGATAATGCATGGCAAGAGGATAAAATATACACCGCTGGTGATCTTGTTGTTCACCAAGGGCGTGAATGGACCGCGCAGTGGTGGACAAGAGGAGAAGAGCCGGGAACCACCGGAGAGTGGGGTGTTTGGCGCTAAGAAGAGTTAAATTCTTAGTGTGACTTTTGTTAATTGCTTTAATTCAAATAGGCAGCGATATCGCTGCCTATTTGAAGAAGAAAATCATCAAAATACAGCCAAGTTAAGGAGCGGTAACTCCTTAACCTAGCTTGATATCTCGATTAATAGTGTACTTCCACACCAAGGGTAATGGTTCTGCCTGGATCAGGCATACTGATCACCGCTCCCGGTTGTACTTGATAACGGTCAGTGAGGTTATTAATGGCCAAAAACAGCTGTGTGTTGGGGTTTAAGGCATACTGTGAATAGAGGTCAATTTTATAATCCGCTGGTATATGCAGAATAGGACTCGCGGCAGTGCCTACTAACCAATCACTTGGATTCGACTTACCGGAGTGATAAGAGACCTTGATACCGGTATCGAGGGTATTATTAAAAAATTGCGTACCAATATTAAGGTAAATGTTTTCTTTGGGTGGAATACGCGTTGGGGTTAATCCCCAAGCAAAACCCATGGAATTACAGCGTTCGCTTTCTGCATAGGCCGCTTGCTCGGTCGAGCAAATCTTGGTCTCACTGTATAAGGTCGCGGCAAGGTGAGCATATAACCACGCATAATGATATTTGGCGCTCAGCTCCCAACCAGAGAGCTGAATTTTATCGTAATTGGTAAAAGTAAAGTTGGAACGCCATTCAGACATTCCCGGCGTTTTGGGCAACTGCCCACCAGAGATATAATCTTTAATGCTGTTTCTAAAATAAGACGCTGACAGATGAAGATTATCTCCACGCGCCATTGTATCCGTGCTATGCCATTGCACGCCTACCTCATTATTGAACGATTGCTCAGGTTTGATTGGGTTGAAAGGGTTATAGCTGAACACCTCATTCGATAGTGTCGTTTCATATAAGCTCGGCATTCGATAGGTACGCGAGGATTTCAAAAATAGCTGGGTACTTGGAGTGAGCTGATAAGTCAGTTCACTCAGTAGATCCACTTTTTCTTTGTAATCGAGATGTTGCTTGGTTTGGTGGTCAGTGGACTTGGCATTGTGGACATTTAGCCCCAGTTTTATTTTCAGCGGCGCATAATTAATATCAGCATTAGCAAACAGGTTTTGTGCACGGCGCTTACCATCACGTGAAGTCACGGTTTGGGTAAAACGCGTTTGTCCATCTTCTTCAGGCGATAAGCGCTCTTGCTGCTGCGCAAAACCATAAGTTAAACGCACCGGCCAGTCGGTCAGTAAGCTCTCATTACTGACGCTAAAGCCGGAACGGTCATTGCTGTAGCCATGGAAATACTGCTCGGCGTTAGTGCCAACGGCCCAAAGCCCGTTATATTGAGCGAGCTTCGCATCGGTGTACCACATATTGGCGTGTAGATTTAGCCAAGGATGATCAGGCTGATAGTAGTAATTGGCGGCATAAGTATTGACTTTCGCTGTGCCTAATCCCCATTGCGGCATCATCTCTTGACCATCGGGTAGTGGGTTCCAATTTTGGTCATAATCAAATTTGTACCAATAAGCGGCCAAAACCTCACCGGCTTTTTGTTCGTGGTAACGATAGGTGAGATCGGCATTATGCGCGGTGCGATTGTTGGTCGCTAATTTTAAGAGCCACGAATCACTTTCAAAGCTGGTGTTAACCACTTCTTGTCCCGGGCCAACCACCGGGTCTTGATAATCGTCATAGCCATTTTTACCGGAAAAATGGTTACCTTTTGAGCGTTTACTATAAGCCAGTACGGTACTGAATAACTCATGTTGATAGCCAAGACCAATCATGACTGAGCCGTGTTTAAACTTGTATTCAGAATCACGGTTCGCTAATAAATAGCGACCTTGTTGACTGTAATCGCCGCTGACTTCTGGGGTACGATTATGGTTATTGGCTCGAGCTTTAAATACGACACCAAAGGTACTGTCATCTTTAATTACATCGTTAATGGTTAGCGTTGTGGCGTTAACCACGCCGCCAACAGCCCCGCTGGCGTAAGGTGAGCTATCCATGGTCGCACCTTGATGAACCGTCAATGTGCTGAGTAAGTCGGTATCAATATAGGTTCGGTCACTGACGCCTTGGTAACCTCGGGAGGTGTGGGTTGATTGCAAACTGCCATCAATAAAAATCGGCACCCGACCTTCGCCTTGCAAGCCGCGAATGCCAATATCCAATGCGCCGGCTTCATTATGCATATTATTACTTTGTACGCTGGTGATCCCAGAGAAGATATCCGCATTAGCGATACCACGCATTTTATCTAAATCATCGCGTAATCGTTGATGAGAGGGAATAGGTTGACCATGTACGGTGATGGTTTCATCGGTTTCAGCTGGAGCGGCTGTTTCTGCTTGAGTGATGGTGGTCAACAGAAGAGGAATAAGAGCCAACGAAGGTTTCAACTGCATAATTTGATCCTTGTCAAAATGAGAGCAAGAATACTGATGCAATTGATAATTATTATCAATGAGTTTTGTGGACATATTTTGTGATTCTAATCACAATTTGTGATGGTATTTGATCGCTAAGCCAACGATTGCGATTTTTGGATTTCTTCATCGACCCAGATCAGTAATTGCTTAATCGCTCTTGAGAGTAATTGGTTTTGGCGCACGATATAACCCAAACTGGTGGAAGAAAAATCAGGCAGTGGGGTAAGCGTTGTGTGTAATGTCCTTTGCGGATTGACTGAAAACGTAGGGACAATCGCGACTCCGAACCCCGCTTCTGCCCAGTCAATTTGTGCATCCACACTACCGACTTCCATAATGCGATAGTTAGACAGGTTCAGTTTCGGCAGGCTGAGGTCGAGTAAATCTCGAGTACGAGTAT
>SLFB01000194.1 GCA_007124475.1 Vibrio sp.
AAGAAAACCGAAGCTTTGTTTTGGTTTTTTTATCGTCGGTTTTCTTATCTTCGGTGTTGGCCATTTAGGGGCTATTGACTTTAGTGATGGATTGCGGATGCTTGATAATGTTGGCGCAAACGAAGTGCATACAGATAAGCCAATACACCACCGATAATATTACCGATTGCGATACCAATAAATACCCCTATAACACCATACCAATAAGAACCTAACCATGCGGCTGGCAGTGTAAACACAAACAGACGCATTACACTCCATTGAAATGCCTTTAAAGGTAAATGCAGTGCATTTAACGCCGACACTAACATCATCATGACGCCTTGGAAGCCGTAGCTGATCGGCACAATCAATAAGTAATACCACAGTAGATCACGCACAGTTTGCTCCTGTGAAAATAAAGCAGCGAGGGGAATGCTCAGCGGCACCATCATAATAAAAATCAGCAACTGAAACCCCAATGCAAAGCGTAGGCTCACAAATAGGCCAGTGAAACTGCGTTGTAAATTCTTCGCTCCGACATTTTGTGCCATAAAAGGGGTTAAGGCTGAGGTGAGTGACATTAAAACTAAAATCAGGATTGACTCTATACGTTGTGCTGCGCCAAAAGCTGCTACCGCCGCGGTATCGTATTGAGAGAGGATGGTCATTAAAATCGCACCACATAACGGGGTCATCGCACTAGAGAGTGCTGCTGGAGTGCCAATGGTTAAAATTTGCCGCCAGTCTTGGTACAAGGTTTTTTGTTGGGGCTGGGTCAGCAGCTTTTCTCGGCCAACTAAAATATATAAGGAGCCAATTAATGCCCCTAACCAAGAGCAAGCACTGGCAATCGCTGCCCCTTGCACCCCTAATTCAGGAAAGGGACCATAACCAAAAATCAATAACGGGTCGAGCACGCCGTTAATTATCCCCGCTAGCAACATGATTTTCGCTGGAGTTTTGGTATCTCCAGTGGCACGAATAGCGCTATTGCCTGCCATTGGGATGACAAGTAAAGGAATAGAAAGATACCAAATTTGCATGTATTGCTGGATCAGCGGTATCAGTTCTTTAGGTGCCCCCATCAGGCGAAATAAAGGCTCTATGGTTATTAGACCCAGCAAAGCGGCGACGGCGACGAGTGCGACGGCTAACAACAATCCATGCGTGGTTAATTGTGCAGCTTTTTTGAATTGACCCTGTCCTAATGAGCGTCCAATGCAAGTTGATAAGCCGACACCAATTCCCATGGTAATGCAGTTAATCGCAAAGGTGATAGGAAAGGTATAACTTACGGCAGCTAGAGCTTGTGTGCCAAGTAAAGAAATAAAAAAAGTATCAACTAAGTTAAACATTAAAATGGCAATCATCCCTACCGTCATTGGTAGTGTCATTTGACGTAAAACTTGAGGGATAGGAGCGGACAATAGCCCATGTTTATCGTGCATAATCAATTAGTGCATAGCCGGTGCAAGGCCAATTAGGATACTCCATCAGAGGAGAGGGTACTAGCGGAGAACGGGAGGGTAAAGAAAGGCCAGCATGGCTGGCCTTGAGGTAACTTATTGGTAATGATTAAGCATTTTTCATTTTAGCGGCAGCTTTTGCAATGGCAGCAAAGCTTTTCGCGTCAAGTGCTGCACCGCCAACAAGTGCGCCATCAATATCAGGTTGTGAGAAGTAAGCTTCAGCATTTTCAGCTTTTACTGAACCGCCGTATTGAATAATAACCTGCTCTGCAACGGCTGGATTTTTTGCTGCAATGTGAGCACGGATAGAAGCGTGGATACGTTGCGCGTCATCGGCAGTCGCCGCTTTACCAGTACCGATAGCCCAGATTGGCTCATAAGCGATGATCGCGTCATTCAGTGCTTCGACACCGTAAGCATTGATCACAGCGTCAATTTGACGTGCACAAACAGCTTCGGTTTCGTCCGCTTCATTTTGTGCTTCTGACTCACCGATACAAAATACAGGGGTTAGACCGTTTTCTTTCAAAAACGCAAACTTCTTAGCAACAAATTCGTCAGATTCATTGTGGTATTGACGACGCTCAGAGTGACCAATAATGATGTGTGTGGCTCCAAAATCTTTCAACATGGCTGGAGACATATCACCAGTGAAGGCACCGCTATTGTTTAGGTCGGTATTTTGTGCGCCAAGAATAATCTTATTACCGCCTTCTTTGATTAAACGCTCAGCAAGATCTAGGTATAAAGCAGGTGGAGCAACGGCTACATCTACGCCATTGATACCTTCTAGCTCAGCATTCAAGCCATTTAATAGTTCGGTAACCATTGCTTTGCTACCGTTTAGTTTCCAGTTACCCATCACAACAGGACGACGCATAGGAATATCTCCAATTTTATTGATAAAAAAGATCCACTGGCAAAGAATATAACAGATAAAAGCAGGGAGATCATGATTAGGGTCATGACTTTCTAGGATCTACTTTTCTGTCTGAGTGATAATACGTTAAGCTGGTTAAAATGCATATCTTCAGGTATGAGTCTAGTGCCATGCCATAAAGCGTGAACATTCATTAACAGGGAGGCGTTATGCCCAATTTAGTGTTGGAATATTCGAATTCAGTTGAAGAAAGGGTCAATATTCAAGGGTTACTGGAAGATCTTCATCAGGTAGCCATAGACAGTGGTTTATTTGATCTCGCGTCGATTAAATCACGCACTTTACGCTGCCATCACTGGTTGGTAGGTGGACAAGGGGATAGCGTTGATTTTATTCATATCACTTTCGAGTTACTTGAGGGACGAACCGTTCAACAACGCAATGAATTATCTCGTCAGTTAATGGTGGTGTTGAGTGAGCAAGCTCATCAGGTCCAATCATTAACGGTCAATATTCGTAATATGGATAGTGATTGTTTTCAAAAAATAAGTCTTGAGTGATATCAGCATGTCGATTAGCCAGTTGTTATTGTCTTTCCAGGGTAGAATTGGACGTAAAACCTATTGGTTATGGAATTTATTTTATTATCTGACCATTTTGGTTTTTATGTTTACCGTACAGCGCTGGTTGCCTAATTGGACCGCTGAGTTATGGCAACTGCTATTACTCGGTTTATTATTGCCGGATTTAGCGGTGACAGCGAAGCGTTGGCATGACCGCAATAAGTCTAGCTGGTGGTTGTTACTCAATCTACCATTACTGTTGGGACGTATGAGTATCCCTCTAGGGGAGGGTAATATTGCCACTCAGCCTCACTGGTGGGAAAGTGTGCTGGCATTAGTTATCTTGGCATGTGGAAGCTGGATTCTAGTCGAGTGTGGTTTTGTCGCTGGTAATAAAGGCGACAACCGTTTTGGAAAACCTCCCGTTTAGCCTATCGGTTAATTCAATGATCAGCATGATGAGGTGCGTAAAACCATTAATTAGCGCCATGAATCTTCACGGCTTTGAAACGGGATAATTTGCGCGCAACTGACGGGTTGGTTGTCCCCTTCTAGTGCCTCACGGAACTTTAACATCTGCACACTCAGCTCCTGCATCAATTTAACATTGGCGTGATGTGGGTTTTTGCAGCGGCTAATGATGCGATCAATGTGATTTTGTTGAGCGCGTAATCTATCTTGCATAACATCAGAAGCGGTTTCAATTAACTCGTTGCATAACTCTTGTTTTAAGAGTCGAAAAGCTTCCGGGTTATCTTGAGCAAGCATCATGAGTTCGTCAAAAGATGGGATTTCTTGAACCATATTAGGTGATTGAGACATTGAGCGCACCTTATGTTGATAGTGATTGCGTGATCATCATACGTAGCAATCCAGTTTAGGTTAGGATTTTGGTGTCAATCAATTAGGCAATATTCTCACGATAAATGACGTGGCAGCACTGGTGAATAATTAGCCTATATAGAAGAGTATAGATACGGTCTGAGCATAATGAGAAGAAAATCACAGTATTTTTTAGCATACTTGACACGAGGTGAGCGGATTATGGCCGTAAACTTTTCGGCTGAATAAGGTAAGTGCAGCGACGTTGGCCTGCAATAATGTGTTCACTCCTAGCAATGTCACAGTGTTCACCAAGTAACTGTTTGAAAATATTTAGCTCAGATTGGCACAGTGCAGGACAGCGTTGTGCAGCTCGACAAATTGGACAGTGATTTTCAATCAGTAGATAGCCAGAGTCAACGGTTTGTAATTCAGCCATATAACCTTCTTGCTCGCGTAATTGAACTAAGGTTTGCAATTGGCTGAAGAGATCGTCACAGTCCGCTAATTGTTGTTGATAGTAATGTAAAGTGTGCGCTTCTCTTTCTGCGGTTACCTTTTCTAATCCTTCAGAGCCAAACAGATGTTCGACGGCTTCAATAACTTGAATAGTTAATTCACCATGTCGATCGGCAAATTGCCCATGTCCTTTTTGAGTTAGCGCCCAATGGCGAGTTGGTCGTCCTACTTTGACCTTTACATCGTGAAAAGCGACGATGCCATCGTCTTCTAAACTTTGTAAATGCTGGCGAGCTCCCATCGTGGTAATGCGTAGCTCTGCTGCGATTTGCTTCGCGGTGACGGTGCCTTGCCTTTTGATGATATGTAAAATGCGCTCAATCGTTTTCATTGCTGACCTCTTTGGTTATCTGCTTATTATGGATAAGCTGTTTAATAAAGCAAAGCATTTACAATTATCCAGTGGTAACCGCTAACTTACGATGGATTTAATCCGGCTAATGACAATCGATTGACTTTAATTGAAAAGCCATTTCTCGATGAATTTGTTAATTTCATCACACTTTTTTTTATTGTTGCCCTTGGGATCTTCTTGTCTCTCCCCCACATAACAGTCACAAGCTGAGCAATCAGCCTTTCATTAACCTCATAGAAAATACAATCAGGAGAGACGACCGATGAACATTCGTCCATTACACGACCGAGTTATCGTTGAACGCAAAGAAGTTGAATCTAAGTCTGCTGGTGGCATTGTTCTAACTGGCTCAGCGGCTGAAAAATCAACTCGCGGTGTAGTTTTAGCGGTAGGTAAAGGCCGTATCCTTGAGAATGGTTCAGTTAAAGAACTCGACGTAAAAGTCGGTGATACGGTAATTTTTGCTGAAGGCTATGGCACCAAAACAGAAAAGATCGATGGCAAAGAAGTGTTGATCTTATCTGAAAATGACATCATGGCGATTGTCGAGTAAGAGTAAGCATTGAGTAATTTTTGCTCTGATTCAAAAACGATTGATTAAAACAGAATTTAGAAAAGGAAATGAAACATGGCTGCTAAAGACGTAAAATTTGGTAATGATGCACGTGTAAAAATGCTAGAAGGCGTGAATGTTCTTGCTGACGCGGTAAAAGTAACCTTAGGCCCTAAAGGTCGCAATGTAGTACTTGATAAGTCCTTTGGTGCTCCAGTTATCACTAAAGATGGTGTTTCTGTTGCGCGTGAAATTGAGCTGGAAGATAAATTCCAGAACATGGGCGCACAAATGGTTAAAGAAGTTGCATCACAAGCTAATGATGCAGCAGGTGACGGTACAACGACTGCGACTGTATTAGCGCAAGCGATTATTTCTGAAGGTTTAAAAGCGGTTGCAGCGGGTATGAACCCAATGGATTTAAAGCGTGGTATCGACAAAGCCGTGGTTGCTGCTGTTGATGCATTGAAAGAGCTTTCTTCTCCTTGTGCTGACACTAAAGCGATTGCTCAAGTAGGTACTATCTCTGCTAACTCTGACTCAAGCGTAGGCAATATTATTGCTGAAGCCATGGAGAAAGTCGGCCGTGATGGTGTGATTACAGTGGAAGAAGGTCAAGGTCTTAAAGATGAGCTTGATGTAGTTGAAGGTATGCAGTTTGACCGCGGTTACTTATCACCTTACTTCATTAATAATCAAGAAGCGGGTAGCGTTGATTTAGACAACCCATTCATTCTATTAGTAGACAAAAAAATCTCTAACATTCGCGAGTTGCTACCAGTGCTAGAAGGGGTAGCTAAAGCATCTCGTCCACTACTGATCGTAGCGGAAGATGTAGAAGGCGAAGCGTTAGCCACTCTCGTTGTTAACAATATGCGTGGTATCGTTAAAGTTGCAGCGGTTAAAGCGCCTGGTTTTGGTGACCGTCGTAAATCTATGTTGCAAGACATTGCCATTCTTACTGGTGGTACGGTTATCTCTGAAGAAATCGGTCTAGAGCTAGAAAAAGCAACGCTAGAAGATCTTGGTCAAGCGAAACGCGTTACCATTACCAAAGAAAACACCACCATTATTGACGGTGCTGGTGAAGAAGATGCCATCAAAGGCCGCGTAGCACAAATTCGTCAGCAAGTTGAAGAAGCGACTTCTGATTACGACAAAGAGAAATTGCAAGAGCGCGTAGCTAAATTGGCTGGCGGTGTTGCAGTGATCAAAGTCGGTGCAACGACTGAAGTTGAAATGAAAGAGAAGAAAGATCGCGTAGAAGATGCACTACACGCGACGCGCGCTGCAGTTGAAGAAGGTGTTGTTGCTGGTGGTGGTGTTGCGCTAATTCGTGCAGCCGCTAAAGTAGCGAACCTTGAAGGTGATAACGAAGACCAAACGGTAGGTATCCGTCTTGCACTTCGTGCGATGGAAGCTCCAATTCGTCAAATCGTTAAAAACGCTGGCGAAGAAGATTCAGTGGTGGCTAACAATATTCGTGCTGGTGAAGGTAACTACGGTTACAACGCTGCAACGGGTGAATATGGCGATATGATTGAGATGGGTATCTTAGATCCAACTAAAGTCACTCGCAGTGCTCTACAGTTCGCAGCTTCAGTTGCAGGTCTAAT
Source organism: Vibrio sp. (assembly GCA_007124475.1). GTDB lineage: Bacteria > Pseudomonadota > Gammaproteobacteria > Enterobacterales > Vibrionaceae > Vibrio. The sequence goes on from SLFB01000194.1 coordinate 6,760, forward strand.
GATCACTACAGAAGCGATGGTCACTGAGCTACCAAAGCAAGATGCTCCAGCGATGCCTGATATGGGCGGAATGGGTGGCATGGGTGGCATGATGTAATGCGACAAGGGTCGCATTTGACCGTTCCTTGGTGTTAATCACTAAGGTGGACAGAAATATCAGAAGATATAACTGTCCTAGCTATCACCCGAGGATGTAAAGATAGCGCTCTCCCAAGAGTTCCTCACCATTAAACCACCCGCTGGAAACAGCAATAAGGAAACAAGTGTTGAGGCAGCACCGCTGCCTCACATTTTCACTATGATCACGTACCTTCTAAAGGTGTACAACGTGAGCGGGAAACCGCAATTTAGGAAAATAAAACTTGGGACCGACATATCGGGTAATGCCCGACATGCCCTTCATTTGAAAGCGCTGGCTTCTTAACAGAACTCGGTAATTTACTGTGCTTCATCACAAGAAGATGCGCTTCGCGGTCAATACGACTGAAGCTTGTGTGTTGTATTGTCTTACTTTCAGCAGCAGCCTGAATTGATAAGACCAACTTTGTAGCAAGTTGTAGCCTAGGGATAGTGCGAATCTAGTAATGGATTGGTGCGAAGCTTCCTGACAATGTACCCCCTGAAAAGGTGCAATTTCTGTGTGAACAGAATTGTAGATATCACTAATGACAAGTGGTTGAGGGGCTAGGCTTGGTTATAGGGTTAACGTACGTGAACTGTTGATAAACAACGTCAGCCGCGTTGAGCGAAATGTCTTTGTTACGCTCTGACCAAAAGGTATGTGGACAGGTTCTTTCTTTTACATCTGGGAAGACGCTACTGTTGTGCCACTGTTGGATAGACAGAACCTAAGTAACTATTTGTACAAACACAGGAACTTGGTAAGCCCAATTATCCGCCCAAGTGGCAGGTGACTCGTAAG
>SLFB01000204.1 GCA_007124475.1 Vibrio sp.
GTGAGTAAGTCCCCATGAGCATAGATAGACTATGTGATTGGGGCGAACGAACGTAGCCAACACCCCTGCAGCTTCAAGTCGGAAGGGTATACACTCACCAGCCCTTTGCACGCTCAAATGACAAAGGGCTGGATCAGTTAGGAGTAATCGTCGTCATGGCCACCATTAATGATGTATGCAAAGCCGCCGGAGTGTCTAAAGCAACCGTGTCACGAGTGCTGAACGGCAATGGCCAAGTAAAAGAATCTACCCGCCAAGCGGTTCTTGCTACCATGCAACAACTCGGTTATCAACCCAATACCTTGGCGCAAGCGCTGGCCACCAATACCTCTCATGCGATTGGTTTAAGCTTACCGCATTTTCAAAGCAGCTATTTTGGTAGCATTCTGCATCATGCCGAACAAGGGGCTCAGCAAGCGGGCAAAAAATTGCTGGTAGTGAATGGTAAAAATAGTGCTCAAGGTGAGCGAGAAGCGCTGCAAACATTGGCGAATCAACGCTGTGACACGATTATGATCTATAGCCGTCATTTAACGGAAAGCGAGCTCACTCAATGGCAACAGACGCATGCCATACCGCTCGTGGTGTTAAATCGATGCTTTTCTACGACTGCCATCGCAAGCTTTGGCTTAGATCAAACTCAATTAGCCACCCTTGCCGTCCAACACTTACTCACCCTTAACCATCGAGCGATTGCTTGTATTACTTCACCGCTCAACAGTGAAACAGGACAGATCCGCTTCGCCGCTTATCAGCAGCAGCTCGCGCAATCTGATATTGACCCCAAGCCTGATTTAATCGTCGAAGGCGATAATAGCCTTAACTCGGGCTACCATGCTACCCAGCAGCTACTCACTCAAGTTGTCCACTTTAGTGCGATTTTTGCCTGTAATGATGATATGGCGATTGGCGCCATTCGCGCTTTACATGAGCGCGGCCTGCACGTACCACGGGATATTGCCGTCGTTGGCATTGATAATGAACCTGCAGCGGCCTACGGCATTCCAAGTTTATCAACCGTGGCGCTGCCGATTGTCGAGTTAACTCAGGCTGCCACACAATGCGCGGTGATGCTTGCTAATAAGCAGCCAGTGACCTCATTGCATCATACCTATCTTGGCCAGTTAATCGTGCGTGAGTCGTCACTGTCCGCTTAATTTTCAGTCCGCTTAATTTTCAGCGTGAAACGATCACATTGCGCCGATTAAGTGGTATAACCGAGACTGCCTTTTGCACTATTGTTGACAAGGCGCTCACGGGCTGTCGCAATCAGCCCGTCAATTTGGGCAATATGCATCGAATTTACTCCTGCCAAATTGGCGTATTTTGGAGCCTGTCGATCGTTATCCCATGGATAATGCCAACCGTGGGTATGATGGATAAAATGACGAGCAAAGGCTTCTGAGACTTCCAAGCATCCGGCTAACACAGTATCAACATAAGTTTGTACTATCGGACTTTGCGTACAAGGCGGCTGATATTGCTCTGTAACGTAGACCCAAATCGGCTGATGTCGATTTAATGCTTGATCACTTTCAATTTGCGATGGCGATAATTGTATCCGCTGATAACCTCGCTCACGTCGATCAAATTCTGCCAATTCAGCATCATTAACCGCTAATAACACACCATTCACTTGCCCTTGACCCGGTGTAACCACTAATGGAGAAATTTGATAACTATCATCAACTTTACCCCAATAACGCACTAATCCATGAGCAATAACGGGAATGGCTTGACCTGTTTGCCCTGTTAGCCGACGAGACGCCGAATTCATTAAGCTGCCATAACCAAAAATATACATAATAATGCCTCTATCATCAGCACAAGAGTAAGCGCTTTGAACTCGCAAAGCGCCAAAAACAAGCTACCTTTACTCGCGTGCATACAACATCAAATACTAGGGCCGATACTCAAACAACTTGGAGTTGCAGGTAGGAAGGGTCTATTGACCCTAAAAGTCAGTTAACTGAGCGAGCGAAGTTATCTGCATATTGTGCAAAGTAAATGCATAGACATCGCTCATTAAATCAATCTGTTTACTCAGTGGCATACCACTACCGTGGCCCGCGTTCACATCAATACGGATCAAGACCGGGCTTGCACCAGCCTGCTTGTTCTGTAGCTCGGCAATAAATTTATAAGAGTGAGCGGGAACGACGCGATCATCGTGATCAGCCGTCGTCACTAGTGTTGCCGGATAATGCTGCCCAGCTTGCACGTTATGGACGGGAGAATATGCGTGTAAATACTCAAACATAACTTGGTTTTGATCCGCAGTGCCATAGTCGTATTTCCATCCCTCACCAGCAGTAAAACGATGATAACGTAGCATATCTAATACGCCCACCGCAGGGAGTGCGACTTTAAATAAGTCCGGCCGTTGGGTCATGCAGGCTCCCACTAATAACCCACCATTCGAGCCTCCACGAATAGCTAAATAATCGCAAGAAGTGTAATTTTGAGCAATTAAATACTCAGCGGCGGCAATAAAATCATCAAATACATTTTGTTTATTGGTTTGTATCCCCGCTTGATGCCATTCCTTACCATATTCTCCCCCACCTCGTATATTGGCGACAGCATAGATGCCCCCTAGTGCTAACCAACTGGCAATCATTGGAGAAAAAGACGGCGTTAAACTGACATCAAAGCCGCCATAACCATATAAGATAGTAGGATTTTTTCCATTCAGTTTGATGCCTTTTTTATAAGCAATCGTCATGGGGATTCGGGTGCCGTCTTTCGAGGTATAAAAGCATTGTTCTGAGTGATAGTGTTCACTATCGAAAGGGGCTAATGAAGCTTGGAATAACTCAGATTCTCCTGTCACCGCATTCAATGCGTACACGGTTGGCGGTGTAATATAATTAGTAAAAGTGTAGTAAAGCTGGCTTTGCTGTTTTTTACCCTCTAAGCCATAGACAGCACCTTGACCAGGTAGATTAATCACTCTGACTTGCTGCCCCGCGTAATCATATTGCACAACATGACTTAAGACATCACGCATATACTGAGCAAACAGATAGCCACCCGCGGCGATAGCATCTAGGGGCTCTGATTGCTCAGCAATCAGGTCTTGCCACTCACCTGTCGCGATATTAATCGCCACCACTTTGCCATTTGGAGCCGTTAAATTGGTATAGACAATAAAATATTGATCGGTCACATCCAGCACTCGACTGTCAGCCTCATTATTATCAATCAGTGGCTGAATCACCGTAGGATCTGATAATAAATCAATATAAAACAGCTTATTGCCAGAAGTAGAATCCGCCGCTGAAAGAAACAAAAAACGCTGATTATCACTCACTGTTGCGGCAACATATCGGTAGGTTTGCGATGCTTCGCCACCGAAAACTAATTGATCTTCACTTTGCGCCGTTCCCACGCGGTGAAAATATACTTTATGTTGATCCGTTCGAGCGGATAACTTACTGCCCTGTGGTGAATCATAGCGTGCGTAATAAAAGCCCTCTTCGCCAAGCCATGCTACCTGTGAAAATTTAACATCCGTTAGGGCGGGCTCTAATGGCTCTCCGGTTTGTACATCAATCACCATAATGCTTAACCAATCGCTGCCTGCCTCAGAAACGGTATAAGCTAGACGTTGATCATGCTGTGAAAAATACAGGCCATTAATCGAGTTTGTACCATCCACAGACCACTGATTTGGGTCAAGAAAGCACTCTTCTACTCCGGTCTCTAACTGGCGGCGGTATAAAAGACTCTGATTTTGCAAACCATCATTTTTAAAAAAATACAGAAAATCGCCATGTAAAAAAGGCTGGCCGGTTTTCGGGTAATTATGCTGTTCGGTGATAAAGCGCTTCAGCGCGGCTCGGTAAGGGATCTGCCCTAAATAATCAAACGTGAGCGCATTTTGCTCACTGACCCATTGTTGGGTATTTGGACTGTGATCGTCTTCCAACCAGCGATAAGGATCAGCAACCGTTTGACCAAAGTAGTCATCAGAGCAGTCAGTTTTGGGGGTGTGAATATAGTTCATAACATCCTTGTGAAGAAAAAGTAAAAATCGACCTCAATAAACCATAAGCGCCACATAAAAACAACACCTTAGCAACCATTAGCCTCTAAGATACACTCACTCATAGTCAACAACCAAGATAACCAACCTCAAAGCCAGCCTTCATCGCCAAAGCAATACAGTGCAAGACTCTATTTAAGTGAATCCTAGCGATATAATGACTCATCAATAAACGCTTACTGAACTTAGCTTTAGCATAAAACAAGGTTAAAAAAGTGTTAATATCCATACCCTACTCAATATCGCTAAACCAATTAATATAACTATACCCAAACAACTTGGAGTTGCAGGTAGGCGGCAAGTGAGTAAGTCCCCATGAACATAGATAGACTATGTGATTGGGGGGAATGAACCTAGCCCACACCCTAGCAGCTTCAAGTAAGAAGGGATAAGACTTGGCTATACCAACAACGAGCAAGGAGCCTTCATGCTTAATTCTGTAACAGCGAAAGCGGTGATCGATCACGCTCTCTTTTTAGGGGCTGATTTCGCCGAGCTATTCGTTGAACACCATCAAACTAACACCGTTCAGATCGCCTCTGGCGCTGTCGATAAGGTTAACTCGGGCATTGATTTTGGGATCGGTATTCGTCTCTTCTTCGGCCATAAAGTGCTGTACGGCTACACAAACAGCACTGATGAAAACGAACTTAAACGAGTCACCTCATTGCTTGCAGCCAAAGATCAGCGTGAGCAAATAGCGTTAGCGGGCGCTTTAAATTTGAATCGTTATCCAATCCAACACGCTTGTCGTCTGCCATTGAGTAAAGAGACTAACCTCGATTCGAAAATCGCTTTTTTATTGCAGATGGACCAAGCGGCACGAGCCGAGAGTGACTCGATAAGTCAGTTTATTGGCGGTGTTTTGCAACGTGAACAACAGGTGGCTATTTTCAATTCAGAAGGCCTTCAAGTGGACGATACTCGCCACTATATTCGCGTAACAGGTAACACAGTCGCTCAAAATGGTAATGAGCAAGCTTCCGGTACCGAAGGGCCGGGAGCATTAGCAGGTTGGGAGTTCAGCGAACAACTCAATGCTCAGGAGTTAGGACAAATCATTGCTCGCCAAGCTCTAGTAAAACTGGGCGCTGATGCCTGCCCATCCGGTGAAATGCCAGTCGTGATTGGCAACGGCTTTGGCGGCGTTATCTTCCATGAAGCTTGTGGTCATTTACTAGAAACCACCTCAGTGGCGAAAAAAGCGTCCGTATTTCACGATAAGCTGGGTGAAATGATTGCACATAGTGCGGTGAATGCCGTTGATGATGGCACGATGACCAATCAATGGGGATCCATTCATATTGATGACGAAGGTATGCCAACTCAGCGCACGCAATTGATTAAAGACGGAAAACTGACCAGCTTTATGGTCGATAAAATGGGGGGGATGAAGACCGGTTACCAGCCGACAGGATCTGGCCGTCGTCAAAGCTACAAATTCGCCCCAACTTCGCGCATGCGTAATACCTATATTGAACAAGGCCAACACTCACTGGATGATATGCTCGCTGGGATCAAACGAGGTATCTATGCCAAAAAAATGGGCGGAGGCTCTGTGCAACCGGGAACGGGAGAGTTTAACTTCGCGGTGCGAGAAGCTTACTTGATTGAAAACGGTAAAATTACTAAACCGCTGAAAACAGCAACACTGATCAGCACAGGTCCCAAAGTGTTGAAAGAAATCAGCATGGTCGGTAAAGATATGGCACTGGCCCCTGGCATGTGTGGTTCCATTAGTGGATCAGTCCCCACTACGGTCGGACAACCAACATTGAAAGTCGATAACATTCTCGTCGGAGGTGGTAACTAATGAGCCAAGAACAACAACTTCTTAACGCGGTTGATTATGTGTTATCAGCAGCAAAACGCCAAGGCGCAGAAGCCGATGTGATAGTCCGTCGTAACAGCAGCTTTTCTCTCAAAGCAAACCAAGGCAAGCTAGACGAGTACAAAGTCAGCTCTAGCCAAGTTTTAGGCGTGCGTATTATCAAAGATGCGCGCGTGGCAACCAGTTACTCTGAATCATTAACTCAACCTAGCTTAGACTTAATGTTAACCAATGCCTTGCAGAGCGCTCGCTTTGCCAAGCAAGATCAACATCAAGTGATCAGTGACGTAGCGAGTAACATCACGACTGACATTGCTGAAATTGCCCAAGCCGACACAGCATCTATCGATGATAAAATCGAACTAGCCCTAGCGCTTGAGCAAGGTGTGGTCGCTCTCCCCCATGCATCAAGCTCTCCTTATAACGGCTATAGTGATAGTGAAACTCAACTCATTATTGCCAACACTCAAGGCAGTTTGTGCCAGCATTTCGAACGCTCATTCGGTTGTTATGCCTATACCTTGTTTGAAAAAGAGGGCAAACAGTCCATGGCCGGTAATATGTCCGTTGGCCGGCGCTTTGATGAGCTAAACCCAGCATACTGTATCGAGGGAGGTTACCAACTTGCTCGTGATCTTATCGATGGCGCTCCGGTTAAAACTGGCCATTACCCCGCGATTTTCCACATCAATGCCTTAGCCAGCTTGTTTAGTGCATTTGGCAGTGCGTTCTCTGGTGTTAGTGCGATGAAAGGCGTTACCCCATTAGCCAATAAGCTGAGTCAACCGATTGCCAGTGAGTTACTAACGCTGAGCGATGAGGCTTATATGCCAAATGGAATGGCAATCGCCAGTTTTGATAGTGAAGGATTTGCGGCGCAAAACAACGTGTTGATTTCTAATGGCGTGTTAAACACATTACTGCATAACAGTCAGACGGCGAGTTATCTTGGTGCCGTATCAACAGCCAGTGCAGCTCGCAGTGCCCAGTCAAGCCTCGACGTGACAGCTCGACATAAGGTCATCGCATCAGGTCACAGCAGTGCCTCTGAGGTACAAGCTGGCGAATACCTCGAACTTGTCGATCTGCAAGGGGTTCACTCAGGTGCTGATGTAGTGAGTGGCGATTTCTCATTTGGAGCCAGTGGCTTCTTATGCCGAGATGGGCAACGAGTGCAACCGGTACGTGGTATTACTGTCGCGGGTAATTTCTACCAAATGCTGCTAGAAATTGAAGCGGTGGGTAATAACCAATGGGTGAACGATAGTCACACTTTCTTTGCCCCAGATGTACGTTTTGCCCGCTTAAGTATTGGTGGTAAGTAAACGAGTCATTCCCATACCACTTGCCGTCGCCGGAAGGCAGCCAGTGAGTGACAAATTTGTCTGCACAAATTTGAACCGCTGTAGGTTGCCCTTTGGTGAGAGCCACGGATGGCTATAATAACCCCCAATCACATAGCCAACAATGTGATTGGGGCAAACCTGCCTAGGCTCACACTTTTTTACTCTCCCTGCGATCTACGCCCTAAATTGCTGAGTAAGGGATGAGTTGCATTATCTAACCATTGTCTACCCTAAAGCGGTTTCTTATTGATAGCAGTTAGGTTTTAGACGATGCATCCAGAATATTCCTCTTCAAAAATAAACGTTTATCAAGTCTTCACTCGTCTATTTGGTCATACGCAAACCGCCAACATCCCTTGGGGCACAAAAGCGCAAAACGGAGTCGGTAAGTTTAATGATTTTACGCTTAAAGCCTTGCAAGAAATTGCTCAATTAGGGGCAACGCATATTTGGTA
>SLFB01000226.1 GCA_007124475.1 Vibrio sp.
ACATGCTACCTTAACTATCGCTTTACACAATACTTGGTTATTAGGATTAACCAGCTCCTGACAAAAGGTTAAGGACACTTTTTTTATTTCAACAATGTGCGTATTCACAACCAGCTGATCATCTAAACGCGCTGGGCTTAAGAAGTCAATGTCCATATGACGCACCACAAAGCCAACATGTTGTGTTAACCACCATTGCTGACCAAAGCCAAAGGAACGCAGCATTTCGGTTCTCGCTCGTTCGAAAAACTTCAGGTAATTGGCATGGTAGACCACACCGCCAGCATCGGTATCTTCATAATAAATCGTCACTGGCCAGTTAAATATCTGCGTCATGAAATTACATCATTGTCGTTGTGGGAAATTTCAGCCTCCTACTATACCGTATCCTCACCCCGTGAGTACAAGAAGAAGCGTAAGATTTTGTTGTAATATACAAAAATAGCGTTACCTCTATGAGATAACGCTATTGTTATTGGTTCAACATTAAACAGCAATTATTGCATCAAGATGATCATAACAACCGCAACAGCAACATACCGATTAAAATCGGCTGGGAGAAATAAGGACTAAACACCACTTGCCATAGCCAGTAGCGAGGCTTAAAACCCACACCGTATACCATACTTGAGCAGATAGCCCAAATTAGTAGCGGTCCAATAATTGCGTTAAACCCACCTATACTGACCGAATACGCGATAGGGTCCCACATCACCATGGCGACGTGGTAAAACCCGAGTACCATAGATAAGGCACGTAACGCACCTTTATCTACCGGCTGATGTAATCGTGTAAGGCGGTCTGATAAGTTACTCACTGTCTTTGTCCATCATCTCAGTATGCTCTAACCAAAGAGCATTGATGATACCAAATGCACATGCCAGCAACACACCAAGAATCCATGCAAAATACCACATTGTTTCGCTCCTTAGTAAAGTGAGTTGTTGTTATCTTCGATAAACTTGTTGTCCAAGCGACCGAACATTTTATAGTAAGACCATACGGTATAGCTCAGAATAATCGGAACCATAACAAATGCAACGCCAGTCATCAAATTGAGTGTTAATTCACTCGATGTTGCATCCCACATTGTCAAACTATGGCTTGGTACTAAGTTCGATGGCATCACAAATGGGAACATTGCAAAACCAGCGGTTAAGATAATACCTGCATTACCTAAGCTTGATACTAAGAAGCCTAATGCACACTTTTCAAAGCGAGAAGCCAATACGGCTAACAGCGGCATAATAACGCCAAGCGCTGGGGCCAGCCATAATATTGGATATTGCTGGAAGTTTTGCATCCATGCGCCAGCTTCACGAACCACTTCTTTATTAAGAGGGTTTGAAGCCGCAGAAGTATCGATGGCACTAATAATGACATAACCATCAATGTGTTGAATCCAAAAACCACCTAATACAAACAAAGCACAAGTTAATAAGCCAGCGATTTGAGCCGTGTTACGCGCTCGAAGGTGTAAGTCACTTGTGGTTTTCATTTGCAACCATGTCGCACCTTGCATCAAGACCATAAATAGGCTGACCAAACCACACACTAAGGCAAATGGATTCAATAAGCCAAAGAAAGACCCATGGTACGTCGGCATCATCAATTCATTTAACTGAAATGGGACGCCTTGCAGTAAATTACCAAACGCAACACCAAAGATGATTGGTGGTACAAAGCCACTGATTGAGATACAAATATCCCAGTTATTACGCCATTTTGGGTCTTCAATTTTTGAGCGATAATCTAAGCCGATTGGTCGTAACCATAACGCGGCTAAAGTAATGATCATCGCCATATAAAAACCAGAGAAAGAAGTGGCGTAAACTAATGGCCAAGCAGCAAATAACGCACCACCAGCGGTGATCAACCATACTTGGTTACCATCCCAGTGCGGTGCTATCGAGTTGATCATAACTCGACGCTCTGAGTCATTTTTACCTAAGATAGGAACCAGCGCCCCTACTCCCATGTCAAAGCCATCGGTGACAGCAAAGCCAATAAATAGGACGCCTATCAGTACCCACCAGATAAGTCGTAAGATTTCGTAATCAAACATATTGCTTTCTCCTCGCCTAAGCTTCGACTTGACGGTTAACTCGGTCTTCTAACGAGCTGTCATTTTGTTCAAAATGATAGCGGCCAGTTTTCAGACTGCTTGGACCTTTGCGAATAAACTTAAGCATTAAGTACACTTCCGCGATGAGGAAAACCGTATACAGCGCCAGAATCGCAATTAATGATGTCCAAATTTGCCCAGCAGTTAAGGCAGATGCCGCAACATGAACAGGTAAGATTTCACCTACCGCCCAAGGCTGACGACCATACTCAGCGACAAACCAACCTGCTTCTGCTGCAATCCATGGTAATGGAATGCTCCAAAGTGCCGCTTTAAGCACCCAAGGTTTCTGCTCAATTTTTTGACGACAAGTTTGCACAAAGGCGGCACCAAATACGAATAGCATGATGAAGCCACAAGCAACCATGATACGGAATGACCAGAATAGCGGCCATACGGTCGGAATGGAGTCGTCTGCTGCAGCTTGAATTTGTGCTTCTGTCGCATCAACAACGTTTTCTGTGTAACGTTTTAACAGTAAGCCATAGCCTAAGTCTTGTTTCACTTCGTTAAACGCAGCCATGTTTGCTTCAGATTTATCACCAGCACGTAGTTTTTGCAGTAACTCGTAAGCATACATACCATTACGAATACGGACTAAGTGCTCATCGCGCAGATCGCGTAAACCGGTCACTTCTTTATCTAATGAACGAGTAGCGATAATCCCCATGACATAAGGAATTTTCACTGCAAAATCCGTTTCCATTGTCTCTTGGTTAGGGATACCAAACAGAGTGAAAGCCGCTGGCGCTGGCTCGGTATGCCACTCAGATTCAATGGCAGCAAGTTTCACTTTTTGCACATCACCAAGCTCATAACCAGATTCGTCACCTAACACGATAACCGATAGGATAGCAGCCATACCGAAAGAGGCAGAGATAGCAAATGAGCGTCGAGCAAACGCAACATCTCGGCCTTTTAATAAGTAGTAAGCACTGATGCCAAGGATAAACATCGCACCCGTGGTATAACCAGCCGCAACAGTATGGACAAACTTCACTTGCGCTACTGGGTTAAGCACAACTTCTGAGAAGCTAACCATTTCCATACGCATGGTCTCGAAGTTAAACTCGGCACCCACAGGGTTTTGCATCCAACCATTGGCAACTAGAATCCATAAAGCAGAGAAGCTAGAGCCTAAAGCCACCAACCAAGTTACCGTTAAGTGTTGACGCTTAGAAAGTCGATCCCAGCCAAAGAAGAACAAACCGACAAAGGTTGATTCTAAAAAGAAAGCGACTAGCGCTTCAATGGCCAATGGTGCACCAAAAATGTCACCAACATAGTGTGAATAATATGACCAGTTAGTCCCGAACTGGAACTCCATGGTCAAGCCCGTAGCAACACCTAGGGCGAAGTTGATCCCGAAAAGCTTACCCCAGAACTTTGTCATGTCCTTATAGATCTGCTTATCAGTCATTACATAAAGTGACTCCATAATGGCCAGTAAAAATGCCATCCCTAAAGTCAATGGAACGAATAAGAAGTGATACATCGCTGTCAGTGCAAACTGTAACCGCGATAGCTCCACTACATCAATCATGGTAACTCCTTTGTGTCGGCTGAATGACACTTATGACATTTTGCTAATAATCATTGCTTCAGAAACCTGGTTAGCTCGTCTCTGTCTTGCAATACATTGTTGCAATTATGTGCCGTTGTGGTTAGTAAATCGTTAAGCTCTAGCTAATATAGCTGAGACTAATACTAATGCTAAAACCCCTGATTTTCAAAGGCTTTGTCAAACCAAAAGCTTTGATCTAAGTCAATTTCTAAGACACATTCATGTCAATAAAAACAACAAAATGATACAAATCAAGAAAAGGTCAGATTGGGTGTTTTAATAAGGTAAAAAAAAGCAGAGCGGATACGGATATTAAACACAATTAGTTAACAATAAGCTCAATTAGTCTATTTTTCGTCATTTTAAGTAATGTGTAAAAATGTGACCGAAATAAAAATATTTTGAACTTATTCTGCTTTTTCTATCGTCGAGTATTCAGCGCTCTTCTCACGTCGGTTCATGTCGCCACTCAATAGCCAGTTAGGCTCTGACATAAACACACCTAAATCATACAGAGCGTGTATGACATGGCTATAAAACGAATACAGGAGATATTTTGCAGATGAGGCCGCTTCAATACTGCCGATAGTTGAAGCGTTCGACAGTATTGAGTTTATTGATCAGGAAAGCGAAGCTTTACCTACATTGATGCTGAAATGGCGTATCGAATTGAAATCAGAGACTACTTTTCTATTCCAAAATGCAAATAAGCTCGATCGGTTGCAATACGTCCACGAGGGGTACGCTGCAAATAACCTTGCTGAATAAGGAAAGGTTCTAATACATCCTCAATGGTATCTTTCTCTTCGCCAATCGCTGCGGCCAAGTTATCAAGCCCAACGGGACCACCAGAGAATTTTTCCATGATCGCCAACAGTAGCTTTCTGTCCATATAATCAAAACCGAGATGATCGACATCAAGCATGTCGAGCGCTTTACCTGCCGTATCCAGACAGATATGTCCATTGCCTTTCACTTCTGCATAATCTCGCACTCGGCGCAATAAGCGGTTAGCAATCCGTGGTGTACCTCGCGCGCGGCGCGCGACCTCTAATGCCCCATCCGCATCCATTGATAGTCCAAGGCATTGCGCGCTGCGCTGCACAATATTCTGTAAATCAGCGACATTGTAATATTCTAGACGTTGGACAATACCAAAGCGGTCGCGTAATGGTGAAGTGAGCGATCCAGCGCGGGTGGTAGCTCCAATCAGGGTAAAAGGCGGCAAATCGATTTTAATTGACCGAGCAGCAGGACCTTCACCGATCATAATATCTAATTGGTAATCTTCCATGGCAGGATAGAGTACTTCTTCGATCATTGGACTCAGACGATGAATTTCATCAATAAATAGGACATCATTTTCATCCAAATTGGTCAGCAACGCGGCAAGATCACCGGCTTTTTCCAATACTGGACCTGAAGTAGTACGAATATTCACGTCCATTTCGTTAGCGACAATATTAGCTAACGTAGTTTTACCCAGTCCAGGAGGACCAAAAATTAATAAGTGATCGAGAGGTTCACTGCGTTTTTGTGCCGCTTGGATAAAAATTTCCATTTGATCACGAACATGATCTTGTCCTTGATAGTCGGCAAGTTTTTTCGGTCGAATAGCCCGATCAATCACTTCTTCCTCTTTAAAAGCAGGACTGATTGGGGCAATAAGGCGATCGGCTTCGATCATAACAGATATTCCCATGGTGTAATGATAAGGGCGACAGAGTCAGTCTTAATTAGCATAGTTCAAGGTGGTAAGTGAGACGCTGCAGCCACGCAGACAATAAACCTATCATCATCAGACCATTGATTTTAATGCTTCTCTAATTAATTGCTCACTGGTCATTCCCGGTTTTGCCATTTGAGAAACCACTTTAGAGGCTTGGACGGGTTTATAACCTAAAGAAAGTAAGGCACTGATCGCCTCTTCTTGAGCATTTTGCTCTGCAGTTACAGGGGAACGATCTAATGGTGCAGCATCCGTCGCTGGGGTAAATAAGTCGCCACTTCCCCAGCCTTTAAGACGGTCTTTCATCTCAACTAATAATCGTTCGGCGGTTTTTTTACCTACTCCAGGCAGTTTAATCAAGGTTGAGATATCCTCACGTTCAACGCAAGCCACAAACTGGCTTGCCGTCATACCGGATAAAATCCCCAGTCCCATCTTTGGACCAACCCCATTGGCTTTGATCACTTCTCGAAATAAAGCCCGCTCGCTCACCGTATTAAAACCATACAAAAGTTGGGCATCTTCGCGGACCACAAAATGCGTGTAGATGATCGCTTCTTCATTAATGTTCGGCAGTTCATAAAAACAACTCATCGGCATTTGTACTTCATAACCAACGCCATTGACTTCAATCACGATTTGCGGAGGTTGTTTTTCTATTAATAGGCCACGCAGACGTCCAATCACTGGAATTTCCTTGCTGATAACTAGGAGAGAATGAGTTAGATAATAATAAATAACTGGATGGATAGCCAGTTAAACTCAGCGATAACGTCCACGCCGAGCATGAGTGGCTTTACCAGCTAAAGCCAATAACGTTTTATTGGTGTTGGCATGGCAGATAGCAACCCCTAACGCATCCGCGGCATCCGCTTGAGGCTTTGCTGGTAATTTTAACATTTGTTGCACCATATGCTGGACCTGAGTTTTGTCCGCCCCCCCTGTCCCAACTACCGCTTGTTTAATCAAGCGTGCCGCGTATTCATAAACGGGTAAATCAGCATTCACGGCGGCGACAATAGCACTGCCACGAGCTTGACCCAGTTTTAACGCTGAATCGGCATTTTTCGCCATAAATACTTGTTCAATAGCAAAAGCATCTGGCTGAAATTGAGTGATGATTTCACTCACTCCAGCGTAAATTTGTTTGAGTCGTAAAGGAAACTCCTGCTCTGAGGTACGAATACAACCACTACCAAGATAAATAAGCTGACGGCCTTGTTGACGAATAACGCCATAACCAGTAATGCGCGATCCGGGATCGATGCCCAGAATTATTGACATGTTTTATTCCTAGTTGAACGACCTAAACAACATATGATTATCACCAGTCCGTGAAGATAAACCATTAACATAGCTTAAAGATATCGTGGACAAGACATAAAGCATCATTCATCACTCGCCGCGTTAGATAAAAAGATAATACTCAGCAGGAAAAGAATACAGCGGGCCATAAACCCGCTGTGTCGTAGAAATGGTTCGCTTATTTGCGTCGCCAAGTGGTTCCGTTCGGGCCATCCTCTAAGATAATGCCCATCTCTGTTAGCTTGTGACGAGCAAGATCCGCATTAGCCCAATCTTTATTCGCTCGTGAGTCATTACGCAGTTTGATCAACGCTTCGATTTCCTCAGCTTGGTCATCATTTGCAACCGAACTTTGCAAAAAGCGTTCTGGCTCTTGGTATAGAATACCAATCACATCCGCTAACTCGCGCATTAATGCCCCTAAAGCACTCGCCTGAAGCATATCTTCTGTTTTAAGTCGGTTAACTTCACGTGCCATATCAAATAAGACCGAGTAGGCCTCTGGGGTATTAAAATCATCATTCATCGCGCTGGTAAAGCGGCTGACATACTCTTCACCACCAGCCGCTGCGACCGTCATATCCAAACCACGCAAGGCAGTATAGAGACGCTCTAAAGACGCTCGAGCTTGAGTGAGGTTTTCTTCACTGTAATTTAATTGGCTACGATAATGGCCAGACATTAAGAAATAACGTACGGTTTCTGGGTCATAATGTTGCAATACGTCACGAATGGTAAAGAAGTTACCCAGCGATTTTGACATTTTTTCTCTGTCTACCATCACCATGCCACTGTGCATCCAAGTATTCACATACTGGGTATCATGAGCGCAGCAAGATTGCGCAATTTCATTTTCATGATGAGGAAACTGTAGATCCGAGCCACCGCCATGGATATCAAAATGATTGCCCAAAATGGATGAGTTCATCGCTGAACACTCAATATGCCAACCAG
>SLFB01000269.1 GCA_007124475.1 Vibrio sp.
AACTGAGAAGAAGCAAGTAAGCGCCCGGTTTCTCTAACGGCATTAAAGACTAAAAACTTCGCCTCCGTGGTTAATGCCCATTGATTATTTTGCGCAAACTGTTGCAACGTATCAATATGCTCAGGATTACGAGCTAAGTATTGATAAAACTCTTCTTTCCCAATATGACCCGCCATGGCTCTAAATAAGTTATTTAAGCCATCTACCCATTGGGTATCTTGCGCTGTTTGCGGATTAAAGTGATCCAACAACGTGATCATGCTATCCATAGTCAATGGTAATTGTTTAATGCTATCGGCCATTAGACTCATATTTTTAAAAGCATCAACTTGTTCACGACCTTGGTTGACGATATGTTCAGAGCGTAAAAATTGATTGATCGTCGCTGCTAACTGTTCACCTAATGCGGGAGAAAAAGATTGATGCTCACCCTGCGCATAAAAACGTACGTAATAAGCCGCTCGGATAAACTCGCTTAGATTATTTATAGCTTTAGCTTGCTCTGCATGTCCTTGGTAATCACCAACCTGACGCGCTAACTCCTGTGCTATGACATGAATACTTTGCTCACTATAAAGCTGATGTAAGCTATCTGAGCCGGCGCTATACCATGAGCTATAGCAAGTATGATCAGCATGAGTAATTGTATTAATTAGATTATCGTTTGAGGCTAACTGAGAAAATTGGCACTGCTGCTGAGCAAAACTTGAAGTGGAAAATGCAAATAAACAAGCAACGGCAAGACGGTGTGGACGAAATAAAGTTGAAACCATAGATAATGGACTCCAAAGCGCACGCGAGCCAACACAATAACTTGAATATAACCATCATGAGCGGCACTAACACTGCCTCTGCACAGGATCAGTACGAAAATTTTATCATCAAGTTGCTTACGTAGGCGTGGGGTTAAACGCTTTTCTTATTAGTTGAACGGAGACGTGGTTATACGGATAACAGAATAGATATAGAATCGATTTTATTTAAAATTAAGAGGTTGATTCCAGAACAAAAGTTCGTACGATTTATATTTATCCAATACAGCGGCGCTAGTTTTTTAGGTTGCAGTGGATAATGAAGTGAACAGAAAACAAATAAAAATAAGGTCATACATTGAGTATGACCTGACAAGAGGGTTGGTTATTTTTCTGCTGGGATATTTTCAACTCGCGCTTTTAGCTTCTGCCCCGGACGGAAAGTCACGACACGTCGGGCGGAGATTGGGATATCCTCCCCTGTTTTTGGATTTCGACCTGGCCTTTCGTTTTTATCTCGCAAGTCAAAATTTCCAAAACCAGATAGTTTTACCTGTTCACCATTTTCTAAAGACTTGCGAATTTCTTCAAAAAAGACTTCAACCGTGTCCTTGGCATCCCGTTTACTAAAGCCTAGTTTTTCGAACAGGTTTTCAGCCAAATCGGCTTTTGTGAGCGCCATAAACTTTCCTCAAAGCTAGGTTAAACTGTGCTACGAGCTAGTAGCGTTACTATTAATTTTGTTCAGCCAATCAAAGACATATCGGCTCTGTAGAAAAGTGTATGCCAAGCTTATGATTTTCGCCAACTTTTTTATTCGGCACATTTCCCCCCGCAAAGCCTTAAAAATCGCTTACCACTGCAACACACCAGAACATAAAACTTTAAATTATCCTAAATTAGAATTAAAAACCAAAAACAAACCAAACAAAACCGAAATAAATGATTATATACTGATAAATTAAAGCGACATCCTTTGACCTTGATCAGATATAAATGTAAAAAATATTAAAAATCAGTCACTTGTTTTTATAAAATTAAAAATAAAAAAGCAGACCATGAAGATCTGCTTTCTATTATTGTTGCTTGATACCCTTCCCACTTGAAGCTACAGGGGTACTGGCTAGGTTCCGTATCCCCGATCATATAGCCTCACTATACTCATAGGGATGATGAGCCTACTTGGCTCTCATCAAAGGTCAGCCACTTGTCACTCCAAGTGAATTGAGCATATCAATCAACCGTTCTTATCGTAAATGGTTTAATCGCGCAGTACCGCCGAGTAACTTGCAGCCACTGCTTGGACAATAGCATTAACCGCTGCAGCAATCTCTGCTTCTTCTAATGTTCGCTCACCAGACTGTAAGGTTAGTGCAATGGCTAGACTCTTCTTGCCTTGCTCGACACCAGGGCCAACATAGACATCAAACAATTTAGCGTCACGCAATAACTCACCACCAGCAGCACGACAAGTGGCCAAAATATCGCCCGAGGCTATCTCTTGATCAACAACCAAAGCAATATCACGGCGGTTGGCAGGGAATTTAGACAAAGAAACCGCTTCAGGGATCACCTTAGTATTGATGGCTGCCCATTCAATTTCAAACACGATCGTCCGGCCATTCAAACCAAACTTACGCTCTAACTCTGGATGAACGGTACCAATCACACCAACTTGCTGACCATCAACCATAATCGCTGCAGCTTGACCTGGGTGCAATGCAGGGTGCTGAGTGGCCGCAAAGTGATAAGCGCGACCATTGGCAGTAAGATCTAAAATCGCTTCAAGGTCACCTTTTAAATCAAAAAAGTCGACACTGGCGCTTTCCATATTCCAATGCTCATCACCACGGTTGCCAGCGATAACTCCGGCTAACATAGGCTCTTGACGCATACCATTTTCAGCGCTTTGATCGGGGATAAAACGCAAACCATGCTCAAACAAACGTACGCGTGGTTGTTGACGTTTTTGGTTGTGGACCACAGTGTTTAATAGACCTTGAATGAGGCTTAAACGCATGGCTGACATTTCAACCGAGATAGGGTTTGGCAAAATCAGCGGCTCAATATCTGGAACCACTAGTTTTTGCTGCTCAGGCTCAACAAAGCTATAAGTGATTGCTTCATGATAACCACGGTCAACCAAAAGATCGCGTACTCGTTTCAAAGGTAAACGAGCTTCTTTATGCTCAGTCATTGTCAGAGCAGCTTGTGGTGCTTGATTAGGGATATTGTTGTAACCATAAATGCGGCCAACTTCTTCAATCAAGTCTTGCTCAATATTAATATCGAAACGCCAAGATGGCGCAACAACTTGCCAGCCTTGAGCCGTTGTTTCCACCTGCATGCCTAAGCGTTGTAGAATTTCGGTCACCTCTTGATCAGCAATCACATGACCTAACAGACTATCTAGCTTACTGCGGCGCAATTCAACCGACTGACCTTTAGGTAAATGCTGCTCTGATTGTGCGGTAATGATATGGCCTGGTTGACCACCACAAATATCCACCAGTAGTTGTGTCGCTCGCTCAATCGCTGCTTGTTGCAACTGATGATCCACACCACGTTCAAAACGCATAGAGGAATCGGTATGCAATCCATAACGACGAGCACGACCACGGATATGATCAGGGGCAAAAAAAGCCGACTCAAGCAGTACATCTTGAGTTGTCGGACTAACACCAGATTGCTCACCACCAAACACACCCGCAATCGCAAGCGGTTTATTATGATCGGCAATCAGTAATGTATCTGCATTCAGGGTCGCTTCGGTGCCATCGAGTAAGGTCAGTTTTTCTCCTTGCTCGGCAAGACGCACCACAATACCGCCATCAATTTTCGCTAAATCAAAAGCATGCATAGGTTGACCCTGCTCTAACATCACGTAGTTAGTGATATCAACAATAGGATCAATGGAGCGGATCCCGCAACGACGTAGTTTTTCTTGCATCCACAATGGGGTTGCTGCTGAAACATTCACGCCTTTGACTACACGGCCAAGATAACGAGGACAAGCAGCAGGCGCTTGAATATCAATCGCGACTTTATCGTCAATAACCGCAGCAACCTCTGCCATTGCTGGTTGATTAATATCAAGACGATTTAACACCCCAACTTCACGGGCTAAACCCCGTAAACTAAAACAATCGGCACGGTTAGCGGTTAAATCCACTTCGATGGTTACGTCATCTAAACCTAAAAACTCACGGAAATCACAACCAATCGGTGCGTCTTCGGCAAGTTCCATGATACCGTCAGATTCAATATCAATGCCTAGCTCAGAAAACGAACACAACATACCATGCGATGGTTGACCACGTAATTTGGCTTTCTTAATTTTGAAATCACCGGGTAGCACAGCGCCAACAGTCGCAACGGCCACTTTTAGACCTTGACGGCAGTTAGCAGCACCACAAACGATATCCAGTAATTCTGCTTCACCCACATCGACTTTTGTTACTCGTAGCTTGTCTGCATCAGGATGTTGACCACATTCGACCACTCGGCCAACTTTAACACCATTAAAAACACCAGCCACAGAGCTTACACCGTCTACTTCTAGGCCAGCCATGGTAATTTGATGAGTCAGTTCGTCAGTGCTAACCGCAGGGTTTACCCACTCACGAAGCCAAGATTCGCTAAATTTCATTGTGATAAAACCTCTGGATTACTTGAATTGTTTAAGGAAACGAAGATCATTCTCGAAGAATGAACGAAGATCATTAACACCATAACGAAGCATGGTTAAACGCTCAACGCCCATGCCAAAAGCAAAACCAGAGTACTGCTCAGGGTCAATGCCAACACTGCGTAACACATTAGGATGAACCATACCGCAGCCTAACACTTCTAGCCACTTCCCATTTTTACCTTTCACATCCACTTCTGCTGATGGCTCAGTAAATGGGAAGTAAGATGGACGGAAACGCACTTCCACTTCTTCTTCAAAGAAATTACACAGAAAATCGTGCAAAATGCCTTTAAGTTGAGCAAAGTTAACATTTTCATCCACCAACATACCTTCTACTTGATGGAACATTGGCGTATGAGTTTGATCATAATCATTACGATAAACACGGCCAGGAGCAATAAAGCGAAATGGTGGTTTACCATTCTCCATAGTACGGATCTGAACACCCGAAGTATGGGTACGTAACATTAAATCTGGATTAAAGAAAAAGGTGTCATGATCAGTACGCGCTGGGTGATCAGCTGCAATATTCAGCGCATCAAAATTGTGGAAAGCATCTTCAATTTCAGGACCAGATTCCACGTTAAAGCCAAGTTCACCAAAGAAGCTTTCAATTCGCTCAACGGTACGAGTGACAGGATGTAAACCACCATTATCAATTCGACGACCTGGCAAGGTGACATCGATGGTTTCTGCTGCAAGCTTGGCGGCTAGTTCTGCATTCTGTAAGGCATTTTTACGCTCAGCAATCGCTTTTTGTACCGTTCCTTTCGCAACGTTAATTTCTTGGCCTGCTGTGCGGCGCTCTTCTGGTGGTAACTTACCTAGGCTTTGTAATTGAGCGGTGAGCTCACCCTTCTTGCCTAAATATTGTACACGCACTTCATCCAGTGCAACTAACGACTCCGCAGCCTCAACCGCTGCTGTCGCGTTAGCAATAATCTGTTGTAGATGTTGCATTGTTTCCTCGTCTGCCGATGCGCAGTTTCCTTAAGGAACCCATCAGGGAATTAAGGGATTCTTGGGGTTTTTAATCAGTTGTACATAGTAACGAAAGCGACTGTCAAAGCCAAATTGAAATCACATTTCCTTCATTTTTTGAGTATTTGTTCACCGCTGAATCGTCAGTTACCCCTAAACCAGTCAAGGTGCAGGTCAAAGGCAAGTGAGTCACTAGGGTGGAACGCGTCTAGCGGCCCCTAGCGCTTCAAGTGGGCAGAGGATAAGTTATCGGTGAATAACTTTTAGTAATAGAGACTGTATCTTAAATTGATTTTGTTTCAGTAGTGAGTGCTTGCCGTTTATACGCTTCATTCTTGGATATCATCCAGCATGGCAGATGAACATACACAATTCCGTTGTGTTCGTTTGGCATGATATAAAGCTTTATCCGCTAATTGGATTAACTGGGTGTAATTCGTCATGGTGTGATCTCTTTGCGCAACACCTACACTGATCGAGCCATTCCAGGGTTCAAACCCGGTTTCAACTTGAAGTTGATTGACATGCTGACGCACCATTTCAGCGATATGTACCCCTCCTTTCAAATCAGTATTCGGGCAAATCACTAAAAATTCATCGCCCCCTAAGCGAGTAACAATATCATCGCTGCGAAACTGATGCTGCAAAGCTTTTGCTAACTCAATCAGTACCTTATCACCAACGTCATGGCCAAACTGATCATTGACATATTTAAAGTTATCAGCATCGACCATAATGCACACTAAGCACTGGCTACGTGACGTTTCATCCCAAAGCTTGCCAAGTGTTTGCATCGCAAAACGACGATTAGGCAGTTGGGTTAACAAATCCGTGCACGATAGCACTTCAAGTTGCTTATTAGCAGAAAGTAATTGTTGAGTTCGTTGTTCGACAATATTCTCCAAATCTTGGTTCAAAGCGAGAAGTTGTCGATTGCGTTCTGATACTTGCTTAAATAGTGCATTTAACGCCTGTAATAATGGTGCTGTTGACGCATCTGACTCTCGCTCTTCCTGATCATAAGCTTGTTGCGGGGTTAGTCCTGCTTCGATGGCCTTAATTTGTCGCGCCATATTTTGATCAATACCCAAAATATGATAAGCCAACCAATGAATAAGAAATTGCAATAACTGGCTGGCTGCAGTGCTGTCTTTAGCGTCAATGAAACTCTGCATCCCTATGATATCACTAATAAATGCTTGATGGATTGCAATGTGTTCTTCAAAATGATCAGCATGAATACCCGCTTGCCGCATCATGGCTTCTTCTTCTTTAAAATGAAATTGAGCATAGCGAGATAATTCAAATAAAGCCGCTTGGATATCTGAGATCGAAACACTATTTTCAGCGATCAATTCACCATAGCGATTGATCATTTCAACTAAATAACGATGTTGATCATCAACATCATCAAGTCCAGTTTCAAAGTACTTACCCCACAGAAAAGAATCCAACTTACCACTGCTTGTCATATATCCTTATTTCCTATTCTGAAGTGATCCCCTTCCTTCTTGAAGCTCGAAGTTTTTTGGGTATACACCAATTCCAAACCACTCAACATATCCGTTCAAACCGCAAATTATTGCGTTTGACTAGCCATGAAATAATCCTACGATGAAATTAAGCGGTATAACTTGCACCATAACGGCTTTGATTATGATTAAAGATATAGATGCAAAGGACTTGGAATGCTATTGCCGAGTCAACAATTATCGATCAGTGTCCCATACAGGTCATTGATTGTTCTCAACTAAATGCTTTTTAGTCTACATAAGTTGCATAGGTAAACCACTTGGTGTTGCAGCTAGGCGCAAGTGAGTTCATCCCCATGAGCATAGATAGACTCTATGATTAAGATGAACGAACATCGCTAACACACCTAAAGCTTGCAGTAGGAAAGGTATATGTTAAATGAAATGGGTTGGATTAAGCCGGTGTCATGCGCTTTAATCGATTTTTGCCTAGAATAACTAGGCTACAAACCTCTCGCCGCGATTAAAACACTTTTATCTCGAACGAAATTTAACCGCGAAAGATAAACAGACCCTAGCCAATCACAAACTTTTTTGAAGATATAAAAAAAGCCCCGAATCATCGAGGCTTTTTATTTGTAGCGACACACAAGGTTCGCATCTCCTAAACATCAGTGTGACCTCAACCTTGGCAAGGTTGCGCTCTACCAACTGAGCTAGTGTCGCATTTAGCAACTGATATTATCAGCCTGCTATT
>SLFB01000036.1 GCA_007124475.1 Vibrio sp.
GAATACCCTTTAACTCGCCTTCAGCAGCTGCTTTTAAGTAAGCATTTACTTCTTCTGCAGTGGTTGCTTTTTCAACTTCAAAGACACAGTCCGTTAAGGATGCATTGGCTAAAGGCACACGAACTGCATGACCATTAATGCGCCCAGCTAATTCTGGAAAGATCTCAATAATAGCTTTAGCTGAACCTGTGGTGGTTGGAATCAAGCTAGTACCACAAGAACGGGCACGACGCAGATCTTTATGGGGTGCATCCAAAATGGTTTGTGTATTAGTCAAATCATGGATGGTGGTCATACTCGCGTGACGAATGCCAAGATTTTCAAGAATAACTTTGACTACAGGCGCTAAACAGTTTGTTGTACAAGAAGCAGCCGTCACGATGGGATGGAGTGCTGGATCATACAGATGATCATTCACACCCATCACCACATTTAATACACCCGCTTCTTTCACCGGTGCTGACACCACCACACGTTTAACACCCTGATCCAGATAGGCTTGAAGAACCGCTTTAGTCTTCATTTTTCCCGAGCATTCAAACACCAGGTCACAGTCTGACCAATCGTTGGCTTCGATGGTTTTTTCTTGGGTGACCTGAATGTGTTTGCCATCGATGATCATCACACCGTCTTCCGCTGATGCTTCACGATCCCATCGGCCATGAACCGAATCAAAGTTCAGTAGATGCGCCAAGCTTTCTGCGCCAGCGGCTGGATCATTAATCTTCACAAACTCAAATTCTGGCCAACCCCACGCAGCGCGAAGCGCCAAACGTCCCATTCGGCCAAAACCGTTGATACCTACTTTAATTGTCATGTGTTAACCCTCAATGCCTAAGTATTCATTAATTCATATATGTATAATTGTGTATATTTTTACATGATAATGATGACAATTACATTAAAAAGGCCTGCGATTCAATGAATGGCAGGCCTCTTCATTTCGTTCAAATGGAATTATTTATTGCGAACAACGGCTTCTAACTGTTCATCATTGATATGACGTACATCGCGACCTTTAACGAAATAAATCGTGTGTTCGCAAACATTACGCGCATGATCACCAATTCGCTCAATCGCACGGCCTACCCATGTCATTTCAACAATGCGAGAGATATTGCGGGGATCTTCCAGCATATAGGTCATATTTTGACGTAAAATACCTTCATAATCATTGTCAATTTGTTTGTCTAACAAAGCGACTTGCAAAGCAGCATCGGCATCCATTTGACGGAAAGCCGTCATCGCACCTTGAAGCATTTGATTAACACGTAATCCCATTTGTTCAAATTCACTGAAAGCTTTCGGTGCCATGATTTGAGAAGATGAGTTACCTGCCATACGAGCAATACGCTTAGCTTGATCGCCAATGCGCTCGAGGTCTTTGATGGTTTTAATCATCGCTATCACTGCACGCAAGTCTCGAGCCGCGGGTTGACGTTTGACTAAGACCTGTACACATTTATCGTCAATGGACACTTCCATATCGTTGATCGATTTGTCTGCGTCAATGACCTGCTTGGCTAACTCAGCATCCATTTGAATAAAAGCCTGTAATGCCAATTCAACTTGCTGTGTGACCTTTTCACCCATCACTAACACGTGATTGACGATTTCGTTCATTTCAGCATCATAGGCTTGGGATGTATGCCCATCTACACGTTGCTTGTTCATCTCTACTCCTTGCCTAGTGACTTAACCAAATCGACCGGTGATATAATCTTCTGTACGAGAATCTTGCGGATTAGTAAAAATTTCACGTGTTGCATTAATTTCCACCAGGTCACCCAAATGAAAGAAGGCCGTTTTATCTGATACTCGAGCAGCCTGCTGCATATTGTGGGTTACAATCGCAATGGTAAAGCTACCTTTCAACTCGTCTATTAGTTCTTCAATGATTGACGTCGCTATTGGATCAAGCGCTGAGCAAGGTTCATCCATTAGGATGACTTCGGGGCTCACTGCGATGGCTCTTGCGATGCACAAACGTTGCTGCTGACCACCAGATAACCCCGTACCAGGAGAATCTAGACGATCTTTCACCTCTTTCCACAAGCCTGCACGCTGTAAACTCGTCTCTACAATTTCATCTAGATCTGATTTGTTATCCACTAGACCATGTAAACGTGGACCATAAGCGATGTTTTCATAGATCGACTTAGGGAAAGGATTTGGCTTCTGAAAAACCATACCGACCTGTGCACGCAATTGAACGACATCAAGCTTTTTATCATGAATGTCTTGCCCATCGATCAATATTTCGCCCGTCACACGTGCGATATCGATGGTATCATTCATACGGTTGAAGCAGCGCAAGAAAGTAGACTTACCGCACCCAGAAGGTCCAATGAAAGCGACCACTTCATTTTCGAAAAGATCCATATTGACGCCATGGATGGCTTCTGCATCACCGTAGAATACTTTAACGTTACGCGCACTCATTTTTACGGCGCCAGATGCTGGTTTTGATTCTTTTTTGTCATCAAAGGTCATCTGCATTGCACCCATGGTTGGCTGTTCCATATTCATCTCTCTTACCACCGTGTTTCAAAATGTTTACGCAGCCAAATGGCGACTGCATTCAACGAGATCATCAATGCCAACAACACGATAATGGCAGCAGAGGTTCTCGCCTCAAAGAAGTTACGTAACTCGTTGCCCTGCCAAAGGTAGATTTGAACAGGTAACGCGGTTGATTGTTCAAATGGAGTTCCAGGCACACTGGCCACGAACGAACTCATGCCTATCAACAGTAGAGGAGCCGTTTCACCTAGCGCTTGAGCAATACCCAGAATAGAACCAGTTAAAATACCGGGAATAGCTAAAGGTAAAACATGATGGAAAACAGACTGAACTTTAGATGCTCCAATACCCAACGCCGCGGAACGGATTGATGGTGGAATCGCTTTCAATGTAGAGCGTGTCGCAATAATTACCGTTGGTAGTGTCATCAGGGTCAATACCAAACCACCTACAATCGGTGCGGAAAGAGGCATTTTAAACCATAAGATAAACACTGATGCACCTAACAGACCAAACACGATGGAAGGGACTGCTGCCAAGTTGTTGATATTAACTTCAATCAGATCGGTCAGTTTGTTTTTGGGTGCAAATTCCTCCAAGTAAATGGCGGATGCAACTCCAATAGGCACAGCTAAGAACATGACGATCAACATCATCATTAACGAGCCCACAAAAGCACCGGCTAAACCAGCAGAGGCTAGTGAACTACGTGAATCGGGGTTCATAAAAAGAGCTGTACTAAAGCGGTTTTTCAACACCCCTTTAGCTTCTAACTCATCGACCCAACCCCTTGTTCTTGCACTAAGTTGCTGTTGAGCATCGCCCAGGTCACGATCAATATTTCCTTTCATCCACACGTCAACATTAGCATCTGCCAGCAACCATAAACGCTGAGTCGTTCCAATGATTGAAGGGTCTTCTTGAACCATATTTCGAAGACCGAAACGCTCGCCAGAAGTCACTAAACGCATTGCATCACGCTGATATTCAGGTGCTTCAGGGATCTCTTTACTGATTGCATTCAAAATAATGCGGTTAAAGTTAACGAAACCAAGCTGCGTTTGCCATGCCAGCATGCGCTGATTAAAAGCAGCCTCTGATTCATTCACCATACGCACAGGCTTTTCATCGATCTGTATGATTTCTTCATCAAAATAGATCTCTAAAGAGATATGTGCTTGCCAAAAGGCTGGCAGACCTTTGGATAAAATAGTGACGAATAGCAGCAGAACGAAGGCCAAAGCTGTCCCTACTGCAGCCATACCCATCAATTTAAAGCGTGTTTCTTGGTTATGACGACGCTTTAACGAACGGGAGACACGCTGCTGCATCAAGTCACGTTTCTTTGCCAGATCCGTTTGATCAGGCAAACTCGTCGATTCAGTATTACTCGCTTCCATATTCATAGCTTACTCGTACTGTTCACGGTATTTACGAACGATGACCAACGCCACCACATTCAAGCAAAGAGTGATCACAAAGAGTGTCAAACCCAGCGCAAAGGCCACCAAGGACTGTGGACTGGCAAAGTCTAAGTCGCCCGTTAGCTGGTTAACAATGGTGACGGTCATGGTCGAAACTGCCTCAAAAGGATTCGCCGTTAGTACCGGACTGTTACCTGCAGCGAGCACCACAATCATGGTTTCACCAATCGCACGACTTGCGGCCAGCAGGATCGCACCCACAATACCTGGCAAAGCAGCCGGTAAAACCACTTTACGAATAGTTTCTGATTTGGTTGCACCTAAGCCTAGCGAACCATCGCGCATCGCTTTAGGTACCTGAGTAATGATGTCATCCGACAAGGACGATATAAAAGGAATAATCATAATTCCCATCACTACACCCGCGGTCAACGCTGAAGTGGCTCGAATATCCAAGCCAAGCGTTGCACCAAAGGTAGACAAGAAAGGACCTACGGTAATCAAGGCAAAGAAACCGTATACAATTGTCGGGATACCCGCTAACACTTCTATCACTGGCTTGGCCACGGAACGGACTTTGGATGGTGCATATTCAGCAAGATAAATTGCCGCCATCAAGCCGACAGGCACAGCAATGGCTAGTGCAATCAGTGCGATCATCAGCGTTCCCCATAACAGAGGCAACATACCAAAACCAGTCTGACCGGATGCACCTATGGAAGAGAAACGAGGATTCCAGGTAGTACCAAAGAAAAAGTCCATTGGACTAACAAAACTGAAGAACCGCATCGCTTCGCCAAACATCGACAGCACAATGCCAACCGTTGTTAATATAGCTACAGTTGAACAAGCAATAAGTAAAAAGCGAACAACACGTTCAACATGATTGCGCGCACGCAGTTCAGGCTGAATACGCTTCCAATTAAACACCAATGCAGCCGCGGCAATGGAAGCGATCAAAGCAAACATAAAAGTCTGACCTGTCACTCGTAATTGCTGCATATAGGCAGCTGCTGTTAATTCGTAAGGCAGCGCTTCATCAGTTAAACCAAATCCAGTGGATAAATTAGTGATACGACGTAGTAAAATTCTCAAGTCGTTATCAGTACCCGCCAAGGCTTCGGGGGGTAATTGCGCAACCACCATCGATTCGATGATACCTGGCTGTAAAAAATTCCAAATAGCATATATCAAGGCAGCTGGAACAACGGTCCATATTGCCAAAAGTACACCATGATAAACGGGGCGAGAGTGAAGTCTAACTTTACTACCCGATGTGGTAATAGCAACCTTACGACTTCGTACCAATCCAATTTGGTAAACTAAGGCCAGCATCATCAATAGTACGACAATCAGTACTAGGTTATTCATATCGGCTCCAGCGTCGATAACAAATAAAGCCGAGAATGTGGTTTAACATTCTCGGCTCTTTAGCTCACGTCTACATTAATCCATTAAAGTACGTGACATAACCGCAGAGGTAATTTCATCACGCTCAGCCATATCCATCGGAATCAGACCTGCATCTTCCAATGGGCTTCCCATACCACCAACTTCTTCACTCAAGAAGTACTGCGCATATTCCATCAAGCCAGGAATCACACCAACATGTTGATTTTTGATATAGAAGAACAACGGACGAGATACTGGGTACTCACCACTACCAATGGTTTCCAAGCTTGGAACCACACCACTCACAGTAGCTACTTGTAAACGGTCACGGTTTTGATCGTAGAAGCTCAAACCGAATACACCTAGTGCATCACGCTGTGAGTCCAAACGAGCCAGAGTTTCAGTATAGTCGCCAGCGATTTCTACCACACGACCATCAGTACGAATCGCATTACAGAAAGCTGTTTTAGCATCACGATCCATCGCTTTTACTTCATCAAAGCTATCGCAACCTGGATGAACAACCGTTTCTTCATAAACTTCACGAGTACCGTGGTTTGAACCTGGAATTACCAAAACAATTTCTTGATCAGGTAAAGTGCTATCAATTTGTGACCAACGCGTGAATGGGTTAGCAACCATTTCACCATTTTGTGGAACCTGTGCAGCACCGGCTAGGAAAACATGGTGCGGCTCAAGGGCAAAGCTTCCACTGTCTGAACGAGATGCGAATACAATACCGTCATAACCGAACATCACTTCGATCACTTCAGTGACACCGTTTTCTTTACAGTTTTCAAGCTCTGCTGGACGAATTGGACGAGAAGAGTTAGCGATGTCGATAGTATTAGCACCCACACCTTGACAGAACTGACGCAAACCACCGCCAGAACCACCCGAACCCACAACTGGCGTGTTAAACTGCGGGAAAGAGTTACCAAACTCTTCAGCTACGATAGATGAAAAAGGCAGAACGGTCGAAGAACCAGCGATCTGAATAGTGTCACGCGCCATAGCAGGAGCTGTGAAGGCTACAGAAGCGGCTGCGGTCATTGCGATGGCAAGTGCTTTATTACGAAACGTCATTGAGGCATCCTCATTAAGTTTATTTGCACGACCTAGATATGCTGAACGCTTCTCCAGGCCGCTAATTCTCACGAGGTGCTAGTGTGACAAGGAATTATTTCAATAACGTGAACGGAATGTTACATTTTTGTGACCTTCACTGGGTTGATACACAGAGATTTAAATGAACAATCGCCATAATTTATTGTTAGTGTTGATTATGCATTGCCTTTTTTTTGCGCTTACAACTGTTCATGCATCAGAAAAATCCGATTCAATACAAGGTGTTGTTTCTACTATTGGCTCCGATACACTCAGTCGCTTAATCAGCCAGTGGACGAATGCCATACAAACTGAATATCCTGAGATTCGTCTTGAATTGCACTCCGGAGGGTCATCGACTGCCGCTACAGCTTTGATTTCGGGTACAACCATTATGGCGCCCATGAGTCGTCGAATGAATGATCATGAACGTCGTTTATTTGAAAGCCAGCATGGCTATCCTGTCACGGAAATCCCGATTGCTGAAGATCGCATCATGGTGTTTGTTCACCCCGATAACCCATTAAAGGAATTATCGCTTTCCGAATTGGATGCAATCTTTTCAAGTACCCGACTTCAAGGGCACAGCAGATCAATCACTCATTGGCAACAACTGCCTGCTTCCGCAAATTGGTCAACTCGTGCCATTGAGGTTTATAGTCGCAGTGTCACCTCAGGTACCTACGGTGATTTTCGAGAGCTTGCTCTTGCAGGTGGTGATTTTATCAATCGATTAATTGAATTACCGGGCTCACTGGCCGTTGTTAGGGGCGTAGCTTCCTCACCTAACTCCATTGGTTTTGCAAGTCATGTCTATCTTGATCCACAGATAAAACCCTTGGCAATCAGCTTAACATCCAAGGAACCTGCTGTAGCAGTAACTGATCAAGATCGTATGTACCCACTATCACGCATACTCTATCTATATTTAAACCATCCGCCCAACACCGAGCTACCCCCTCATTACGCCTATTGGCTCGAATTTGTATTATCTGAACGAGGTCAGGAGATCTTGTCCGCCTCCGGATTGATGCCCTTATGAGTAGATACTGTGATGAGTAATCACCCTTATATTATTTCACCTACCTATCAACGCTATCGGCGTATCAAAGATCTGTTTTTCCGTCAGTTTATTAGACTTGCTGCAATCAGTGTCGTACTCACCTTGGTTAGC
>SLFB01000073.1 GCA_007124475.1 Vibrio sp.
AAAACCATGCATTTAGTTACCCCTACTACACAAGATAAACTGGACAGTGTCATGTTAGATATCAAACAGTTAGTAAAAACCTATGAAAATGGTCATCAAGCGGTCAAAGGCGTAGATCTATCAATTAAGCATGGCGAATTTATTGTTTTGGTGGGGCCATCCGGTTGTGGAAAATCATCCATTTTACGTTCTATCGCTGGTCTTGAATCGATAAATAGCGGAGAGATTCACTTAGCTGGTCGCCGTGTCGATAAAGAAAAACCAGCTCTACGTGATATTGCCATGGTGTTTCAAAACTACGCACTTTATCCACACATGAGTGTGTATGATAATTTAGCCTACGGTCTAAAAAATCGTGGCGTAGATAAAAAATCCATTGCTGAAAAGATCGAGCAAGTAGCCAAAACCCTAAAAATTGAAGATTATTTAGATCGTAAACCCGCAAAACTCTCTGGAGGACAACGGCAACGCGTGGCGATGGGACGAGCGATTGTTCGCGATCCACAACTATTTTTATTTGACGAACCGCTGTCCAACCTTGATGCGGCATTGCGCGCCCACATGCGATTAGAGATTAAAAAACTGCAACGCAAACTTGGAGTGACCAGTGTTTACGTCACCCATGATCAAGTAGAAGCCATGACACTGGCCGATAGAATTGTGGTATTAAATCAAGGAGAAATAGAGCAGATTGGCAGTCCACGAGAGGTCTATCATCAACCTGCCAGTACATTTGTGGCCAGCTTTATTGGCAGTCCAGCAATGAATTTTATTTCCGCATCACTTGATAAGGGTTATTTGCAAGTGGCACAGCAAAAAATCTTCTTACCTGAGTATCAGCAAGTTAGCGCGCAATCTTTGACCCTTGGTATCCGACCTGAACATGCCGGCTTATCGGCAACTGACAACACGCTTAATTTAGAGCTAAAGATCAGCGTTGTAGAGCCACTAGGACCCAATCAGCTGGTGCATGGTAAAATCGCTGGTCTAGATAATCCCAGCGATTTTATTGCCGTCACACCGGAAATGAACTTAGATATTGAACAGACACTCAACCTCACGGTAACGGCAGATAACTTGCATCTGTTTGATGAACAAGGTCGGCGTTTATGCCCGACCTCATTAGCCCAGCGTGCAATCGCTTGATCAATCTCGATGCCACACTTCACTCAGCGGCAGTTTTCAGGTGTCGCTGAGTGAATATCAGTCCGAAGCCGAAGCATTTCAGTGATGCGTCTAATCGTCGGATACGGACTCATATCCACCGCAAATCGCTCAGCATTATATACCTGTGGCAGCAAACAGACATCGGCCAAAGAAAGCGACTCACCAATACAATACTGCCCTGCCGTTACGCTCAGCTTTTCTTCAATGGCGCGAAAACCCTCAGCTATCCAATGTTGATACCATTGGTTTTTTTGTGACTCATCCACAGCAAGATTTTGGGATAAATATTGCAAAACCCTTAGGTTATTTAATGGATGAATGTCCATTGCAATGTCATGTGCTAATGCTAACACGCGATATTTTGCCTCACCTGCAACAGGAATAAGCCGCGCCTGCGGATAACGATCATCAAGATATTCAATAATCGCCAGTGATTGATTAAGAACCAAATCGCCATCAACTAACACGGGTACTAATTCACTCGCATTGAGCTGATGGAATACCTTGCTATGTTGCTCGCCACCTTGAGCGATAAGATCAACGGCAACTTGTTGATAATTCAGCTGCTTGATTGCTAAGGCCAGCCGCACTCGATAAGTAGCTGAGGAGCGCCAATAGCCATATAACTTGAGCTTACTCATCCATCAGCTCCGCCAGTCAACAACCGTCTGTTCAATCGCACCAAATACGCTATCTCCTTGCTCATTGAGCATTTCCAGTTTAATCGTATCCCCGACTTGCATAAAAGCAGTGCTGGGCTGACCATCTCGAATGGTCTCAATCATACGTAACTCAGCAATACACGAATAGCCGACACCGCCCTCTTGAATCGACGAGCCATATTCAGTTCCTTGCTTATTCGATACGGTTCCAGAACCTATAATGGTACCACTGCATAAAGGGCGAGATTTCGCGGCATGAGCAATCAGCTGAGGAAAATCAAAGGTCATATCGACCCCAGCATTAGGACAACCAAATAACTGACCATTATAAGTTGATAGTAATGGCAAAGATAACTTAGCGCCGTCCCACGCCGCATTGAGTTCATCCGGAGTCACTGCCACCGGAGAAAAAGCAGAGCTCGGCTTCGATTGAAAAAAGCCAAAACCTTTGGCTAATTCATTGGGGATTAACCCACGTAAAGAAACATCATTCACCAGCATGACTAAGCGAATATATTGGCCAGCCTGATCGGCCGTTATCCCCATAGGCACATCATCGGTGATCACCGCCACCTCAGCTTCAAAATCTAACCCCCATTGAGGGGCTGCAAGTGGGATGGGCTCGCGCGGGCCTAGAAAACTATCCGAACCGCCTTGATACATTAATGGGTCGGTCCAAAAGCTGGCAGGCATTTCTGCCCCTCTTGCTTGCCGTACTAATTGCACATGATTGACGTAAGCCGAACCATCCGCCCATTGAAAGGCCCTTGGTAACGGCGAGTTACAGTTATCCTCAACAAACGGTAAAGTATGCGTCAGTTGTCCCGCATTTAAAGCATGTGAAATTTCTTGTAATGGCCCTTCTACCTTATGCCAATCATCAAGTGCTTGCTGTAATGTCGAAGCTAAATGATCAACAACCACACAGCGTTGTAAATCTCGACTCACAACGACCAACTGGCCATCTCGCGTATCATTTTTTAACGTGGCTAACTTCATGGCGTATCCTTATGCTCTTTCCAGCTATAAACGTACTGAGGATTTTCTACTTTTTTAACCGCGTCGCTAAATTGCAGAGCGTGACGAGTATCAATCATCACCGCGACTTCATCGGTAAAGGTTTTGCTGTTTTTTAATCCGGCCTGGAATGCTTTCGGGTGTGGACCATGAGTAAAACCAGCCGGATGAAAAGTCACCATACCGGCTTCAATATTATCGCGACTAAAAAAATCCCCCGCGTGATAAAACAGCACTTCATCATAATCATCATTATTGTGATAAAACGGCACTTTTAATGCGCCAGGATCACTTTCAATCGGTCTTGGTACAAACGTACAGACCACAAACCCTTGCCCGACAAAGGTAGTATGGGCGGATGGCGGCAAGTGATAACGATGAGACATTAGCGGTCGAATGTCTCGCCAATTTAATCTCAATACTGCCAGATCGCCATGCCAGCCAATAGCATCCAGTGGATTAAACGGATAAGTAATCACACTCACTTGATCATGACGTTTAACTTCAACGTGCGTAGTACGCTCCGAATATTGCGCCTGAAAACGAGCGTTAATACTCGGCACTTCAAGCACCGCTGGGTCAAACAAAGCGTGCTGACCGACAATGCCTTTATCTGGTAAGGCATAAGCAGCGTCCGTATTTTCAATCATGAGTAAAAATAACGGCTCATTGGGATCTAATCGCCAATTGGTTGAACGAGGAATGAGTACATAATCGCCTTCATGGATGGTCATATGGCCATAATCACAAAATAATTCTGCACTACCGCGGTGAACAAACAATAAATCATCACCGTCAGCATTACGCACTAAATGAGACATGGGCTGGCTCAATTGCCACACTCGAATTTTCACCTGTTGATTGTGCAGCAGCGTAGCCGTAGCCCAAGGTGATGATTGCTCACTCTCAGAAAGATGATTGAGATTAAAGGCTCTTGGCCGTAAATCCCCCTGCCATTCAGTCCATCCTGTGGGTGGATGTTGATGATGAAAGTGACTGGCAGCGCCAAAAAATCCACTGCGTCCCGCTTCTCGCTCATAAATCGCTTGCTCAGGAAAATCCGCGTGAGCTTGTTTAGAAAACACTCCTTCGCGATGAGGAAACGTAAATGGTTTATGCATCATCCAATACCCCGCGGCGAATTTGATCTTCTTCTATCGACTCAAACAAGGCTTTAAAATTGCCTTCACCAAAACCTTGATTGCCTTTACGCTGAATAATTTCAAAAAAGACTGGACCAATAACGGTTTGGGTAAATATTTGCAGCAAAATACCATCTTTGAGTGGCGCACCATCAATCAACACTCTTAATTCACGTAATTCATCCACAGATTCATGATGACCAGGAACCCGTGAGTTAATTTTTTCATAATAGGTATCAGGGGTAGGCATAAACTCCATACCTTGCGATCGCAACGTACGGACGGTGTGATATATGTCATTGGTGCTTAACGCAATATGCTGGATACCCTCGCCGTTATACTCACGTAAAAACTCTTCAATTTGTGATTTATCATCACGCGATTCATTAATTGGAATACGAATTTTTCCACATGGTGAGGTCATTGCTCGGCTAACAAGCCCGGTTAACTTGCCTTCAATATCGAAATATCGGATCTCTTTAAAGTTCGCCAGCTGTTCATAAAAACCAGCCCACTTATCCATATTGCCTTGTTTTACGTTATGAGTGAGATGATCAATTTCATACAACCCAACCTGCTTTTGCTGCAAGCGTTGTTCGGCATCGTCGTAAAATAAGAAATCAACATCATAAATACTTTTATCGCCGTACCTATCAACAAAGTACAACAAACTGTCGCCAATCCCATAAACCGCTGGAATGCTCAATTCCATCGGCCCTATTTCACCTTGATAAGCCTTGGCCCCACAACTTAAGGCATGTTGCAATGCGCCGGCTGCATCCTTGACTCGAAATGCCATTCCACAAACCGAAGGACCATGCAGCTTTGCAAAATCAGCCGCCTGACTACGCGGCTGGGCATTAATAATGAAATTGATATCACCTTGGCGATACAACCAAGCTTGTTTAGAGCGATGTTTGGCAATTTCAGCAAAACCCAAAGAGGTAAACAGTTGCTTGAGTGCGCTGACTCCCTGCTCATCTGCTGCCGTGTATTCAACAAACTCAAAACCATCAGTACCCAGTGGGTTAATTACCGTATCCATGTTTACTTTCCTTTGTGTGGTCATATTCTTTTTAAACATGGCATGAAACTGGTAACAAGCAATCAAGCTGCAACTTTAAGAAAAGAAAACTCAACATAACAACACCGTAACAATTTAGTTACACATCAAGCATAGTGATGAAAAGAATTAAATTTCCATCTCATCGCTCAACGATCAACCAAAGTATAAAAATTTGTACAGTTGTAAAAATTAACAAAATAATCGCGCTATACGCTTAGATATGCTTTCAGCCGCATAAAACTTACTTTATACTGCGCAACTGCTGTGCAAAAAGTATCATTATCGAGACAAAGTAAGAAAATTCATGCCAAACCTATTGAAAAAAAATAATCAAGCTAAATACAGAAAAGTCTTGTTGGCATGCATAATCCCTATTCCGGTCGTTTTTGCTTATGCTTATTACACCAGTATTAAAAGCATTCACCATCAGCTGCACACCATCGCATCATCATATACACTGCGTATTGATGATTTGATCAGCACGTTACACGGTGAAAACATTAACGTATTAGTTAACGGTCAAAGCTGTCAGCAAATTCAACAACAGCTATTGTTTGAAAGTCTACTGCGAGAAATGTTGATTGTAGAAGACCAGCATATTGTATGTTCTTCTAAACGAGGAGAGCTTCTCACTGACATTAGCCGTTACTATCCCGACGGAAAAATACAAAGCAAAATCCGTTTCTTCGATTTGAATGATGATGCAAGCATGCGCACCTTACTGGTCATTAATACGGATAAAAAACACCCATATCGTGGAGCCATCTCAGTCATCGATCAGCACTATATTCAAGATAGACTGGGTTATCATACCGATAATCGCATTGCTAAGCTGATTATTAAAGTCGACAATAAATATTACCCCGCTACAGAACAATTTCACCATAAACGCCATCAAGCGCTCGTCACCTCAAACAGAGAAAAATTCCAGTTACAAGTGATCGCCAGTGATGATTTTGTTAAAGAGCAAGTTTTGCTGTATTTACTGAGCGCATTGCCGGCTTCGATCGCTTTATCATTATCAATTTACGGATTGTTTATTTTTTTTAGAGGTCGAACTAGCCTACTTGATGATTTAAAAAAGGGACTCGAGCGCCAAGAACTGTTTTTGGTCTATCAACCCATTATTAATAGCCAAACACAACAAACGGTCAGTTATGAAGCTTTACTCCGTTGGGTAAACCCTAAACTTGGTTTTGTTAAGCCCGACACTTTTATTCTTATTGCTGAGCAATATGGCTTAATTAACAAAGTGACCGATTATGTTATTGAGCAAGTTCAGCAAAATGTCGTTCATTTTCCTCATGATCAAAGCATTCATTTAAGCTTAAACATTCCTCCCTGCTATTTAGCCGAAAAGCAACACATTAATCGCCTGATCCTCTGTGCCAGTAAACTCGGTTATTATGGCATCCAACTGGTAGTAGAAATTACCGAGCGGCAATTACTTGATGAACAAGGTCAAAATATACTTAGTGAGCTGAGAAAAGCCGGTATTCTTATCGCGATTGATGATTTTGGTACAGGCCATACCGCTTTATCGGTATTACAAAATATCACTTTTGATTATTTAAAAATTGATAAATGCTTTATTGATTCGATTGGGATGCAATCTGTCAACGCTCCTGTATTAAACACCATTATTGAACTGGCTCACCAACTTAATGTTTCGATTGTTGCTGAAGGAGTAGAAAACGCAATTCAAGCGCAATATTTAAAAGATAAAGGTGTTCAGTGCCAACAAGGTTATTATTATTCTAAACCGCTCGATATAACGCAAGTTACGCGTTATTTTCAAAACTCTTTAGATCAATACCCGGCCATGACTTACTCAGCCAGCGGATAAAGTGATTTCCTTAACCAATGAATATGCTGACTAAAACCACGTTGCTGATAAAAATACTGCGCAATTTGGTTAAAATCCCACACTTCAACAAACATTTCTTGTACACCATAGTCAATAAACGTAGCTTCTAAACGCGCAACCAGTACGGCTGCCACTCTTTGTTGACGGCATTCAGGTATCACATACAACTCATCAATACTACCCATAGGGATCGATTTACTAACGCTAGAAACCAACTCACAAAAATGGCCAGTAATAAAACCGACAATTTGCTCATTTTGCCGAGCAACATAAACTAAACATTCAGGATCATCTAAATATCGAGCGATGCTCTTTTCTTGTTCTATTTCATCTGCTGTTTTGAAATAGGTAGGACAAGCATGATGATGCTCATCATGTAATGCGAACATAAGTTGATTTAGTGCAGCTAAATCATCCATCTGAGCAGCAGAAACAGTAATTGCCGACATAATTAAGCCGTAATAAAAGTAAAGATACCAATAATTCTATCTAATAAAGGCATAAAAAAATACGCCTATACCCAAACAACTTGAAGTTGCAGGTAGGCGGCAAGTGAGTGACAAATTTGTCTGGAACAAATTTGAACAGCCGTAGGCTGGCCTGTGGTGAGAGCCACGGATGGCTCTCATACTCCCCATGAGCATAGATAGACTA
>SLFB01000160.1 GCA_007124475.1 Vibrio sp.
CCAACTCATGCTGAACACAGATAGCCAATAGATCATCAGCCTCAAAGGTATATTCTTCGCCATCGCGATTAAGCGCTTTTACGGTCACTTCAGCGGCACGAGGCACTAAAGCTCGCGAACCCGGTACCGATAAACAACCTTCTTCGATACCATCTTCACCACGCTTTTCAATAATTTGCGGGTTAATCAACACCATAGGTTGATCTCGGCTATCCGAGACATCAATCACTACGATACGTTGATGAATATCGACTTGAGTCGCTGCAAGCCCGATGCCCTCTTCGTCGTACATGGTTTCTAACATGTCATCAACGATTTTTTGGATTTCAGGCGTGACCTTTTCAACCGGCTTGGCAACGGTGCGAAGACGATCATCAGGGAATGTTAATACTTGTAATACAGACATATACACTCGAAAAATTGAACTGTGCCGAAACAGCTAAATGCTGGTTGAGTCAATTCTAGACATTTTATGAGCTAAATGACAGCATCCTGTCATATTTCTCACAAACCTTTTGTTATTCATTAACCACAAAAATAAGGTGATGACGATGCTTGCCACCCGCTATCCATCATGGCGATTACTGTTAAACTCATTGTACCTAGTCTTACTCAGTTGGTCGATAAATGCATTTGCCACCGCAACATCCTTAACGATTAAAGACTCAGCCCCAAAAACCTATACGGTAGTAAAAGGCGATACATTATGGGATATATCGGCATTATACTTAGACAGCCCTTGGCTTTGGCCAAGACTCTGGCAAGCTAACCCTGATATCAATAACCCACATTTAATTTATCCCAGCGATCAACTGACCTTAATCTGGCGAGATGGCCAACCTGTGCTCAGTCGCAAACCTATGCTAAGGCTCAGTCCTCAAGCTCGGGTTACAGCAAGACAACCACTACCGATTGTCGAACAACACCTTATATTACCTTATTTAGTCGCCGATCGATTAATGACACCAACAGAGCTCGATAGCAGTCTTAAAATCATCGGCTCTCAACAGGGTAATCAATATCTCTCACAACAAGATTCGCTGTACATTGCCGGACAACATGAAGCCAGTCACTGGGCGATTTATCGGCCCATGAACTCGTTTGTGACTGAGCAGCAGACTATGATTGGCTTACGGTTACTGGCCACGGCTCATCAAGTTGACAGTTCATCTACGTTAACCACCCTAGCTATCGATCAATTTAATCAGGAAATTCGTGCCAATGACATCGCACTACCGGAAATAACCCTCGACTCACTCAACCTCACCACCCATTTTTTACCCACTCCAGCGCCTGCAGGGCTTCACTCTCGATTACTGGGAACGCTGGAAGGCAGTCAATACGCAGCCAAACATCATGTGGTGGTGATCGAACATGGACAACAAGCAGGGTTAGTGCAAGGCAGTATGTTTGAGCTTTATCAAGCCGGTCACACGGTTTACCAAACTGGCGATCAATTTAGTGATACTCCTCGCCGCTCTAGCCAGGCAATACAACTGCCAGCGAAAAAAGTCGGAGAATTGATGGTGATAAGGCCTTATCCTAATATGAGTCTCGCCCTGATCACCACAAGTCAGGTCGCGATTGATGAACAAATATCCATTGTCGCACCACACAGCAGCGACACTTCAGTTGAACAACGTATAGCCCTCAACCCATAATCGATGAGTACAGAACAGCAAGACTTAGCCATGTGGTTAGCGCTAAGTT
This sequence comes from Vibrio sp., assembly GCA_007124475.1. Classification (GTDB taxonomy): domain Bacteria; phylum Pseudomonadota; class Gammaproteobacteria; order Enterobacterales; family Vibrionaceae; genus Vibrio. Next base: position 1,711 of record SLFB01000160.1, read on the forward strand.
TCACGCCCAAATTAAGCAGCAAAAAGCTCGCGCAATTACTGAGTAGTGATTCACTCACTAACTTTGCTGCTTATTCTGCTCATCAATGGCTGGCGCTCGGCTTAAACACTCAGCAAGTCGATTATTTAATTCATCGAGCCCAACAAGATGTAGAACAATGCTTGGCATGGCAACAGCAATCAGCACAACGTTATATCATCCCTTTTTATGATCCACTGACTTACCCCCCTTTATTACGAGAAATAGCCTCACCACCCAAAGTGCTGTTTGTCGAAGGACAGCAGGGTTGGCTAACGCAACCACAAATCGCCATTATTGGCAGTCGCAATGCCACCATTGATAACCAGCAGCTCGCTCAACGCTTTGCTGGAGAATTAGCTGCACACGACATCGTTATCACCAGCGGCTTAGCTTTAGGAATTGACGGTTATGCTCACGATGGAGCGCTCAAAGCAGGAGGCGCAACCCTCGCCATTTTAGGCTCTGGACTTGATCGTATTTATCCTGCCCGACATAAAGCTCTGGCCGAACGAATCAAAGATAATGGCGCGTTAGTTTCTGAGTTTCGTCCTCATAGCCCGCCACGGGCCGAGCATTTCCCAAGGCGCAATCGCATTATTAGTGGCTTATCTCTCGGCGTTTTAGTTATTGAGGCCGCTGAAAAAAGTGGCTCCTTAATTACCGCCCGTTATGCGATGGAACAAGGACGAGAGGTATTTGTTATTCCCGGCCCGATCACTAGCCCCAATAGTCAAGGTAGTAACCAATTGATCCGCCAAGGAGCTTGCCTCGTACAGAATTGTGAAGATATTTTGTCAGAAGTGGAAATTGCCCTTAATTGGTGCCAACAGTTACCCTCTCATCCACAAGGTGAACTTTTTTGTTGCCCAAATGACGAAGAACAATTGCCATTTCCCGAGCTGTTAGCTAACGTAGGAGTAGAAGCGACACCCGTTGATATTCTTGCTCAGCGTACCCATATGTCTGTACAAGATGTTATGATGCAGCTACTAGAGTTAGAGCTTTTAGGCCATGTTGTTGCCGTTTCCGGTGGCTATATTCGTAAGGGGAGAGGCAAATTATGATGATGGATATTTTAATGTATCTTTTTGAAACCTATATTCACAGTGATGCGGAATTACAGGTTGATCAAGATGAGCTCGAAGATGAACTATCTAGAGCAGGGTTTCACCAAAAAGATATACACAAAGCACTACACTGGTTAGAAGAACTCGCCGCCCTACAACAAGCTGATAATCATGCCGCGATTACCGCGAGCAGTGTTGCTTCGATGCGAGTATTCACTGCTCAAGAGATGGAACGTTTAGATCTTGAAGCCCGTGGCTTCCTGTTATTTTTAGAACAAATCAAGGTACTAAGCTCTGAAACCAGAGAAATGGTGATTGATCGAGTTATGGGTTTAGAGACCAATGAACTTGAACTTGAGGATCTCAAATGGATTATCTTGATGGTGCTGTTTAATGTTCCTGGTAATGAAAATGCCTATACCTTGATGGAAGAACTACTGTACAGCAAAGAACAAGGTATTTTGCATTAAACACTTATGAGTAACGCCATCGACCCAACATTATTTTCAGCCCATGAACAAGCGCTGAACCACCAGCCTTGCCCTAAATGCGGCGGAGCTCTGCAGCTTCGTCGCGCTAAATTAGGTCCATTTTTAGGCTGTGAGCACTATCCGCAATGTGACTATATAAAACCCTTACATCACAACGATGGTCACATAGTGAAACAGCTCGGGGTTGAATGCCCTGAATGTCAACATGAATTAGTACTCCGCCAAGGCCGCTACGGCATGTTTATCGGTTGCAGTGACTACCCAAACTGCCACCATATCGAATCACCGACAGCGACAACACCAAGTGAGAACCATACGACCAACCTAGTTTGTCCTGAATGTCATCAAGGTCACCTGGTGGAGCGTCAATCTCGCTTTGGTAAGGCTTTTTATGCCTGTGATGCCTTTCCTAAATGTAAGTTTGCCGTCAACCAAAAGCCACTAGCAGGGCAATGCCAAGCCTGTGGTTTCCCATTGCTGGTCGAGAAAAAATTTGCCAGCGGAACGAAACTCTTATGTGCAAACCGTAAATGCGCCCAGGTTCAGTCCGCCGACTAACTTACTGTATTATATTGAGGCTACTTCACCACACGCTGAATAAACTCACTTAACCACTCTTCAACCGCATCTTCAGGCACAGGATGTTGCTGAACATCAATGGTTAAGCAATCTGCAATCTGGGTTGCGCCAATGTCTTCCAGTAAATCATCGGCGTGTTTTCCTGCCGCGCAAAAAGTGTCATAACTTGAATCACCAATCGCAACCACCGCGTAAGATAACTGCTGGGTATTCGGTGGCGTTTGCTGCAAATCATGAATAAAAGGCTGAATATTATCAGGATAATCCCCAGCTCCGTGGGTTGAGGTTACAATCAGCCATGTGCCTTGTGCTGGAATATCAGCCAACACGGGCTGGTTATGAATCTGAGTATCCAGTCCCGCTTGCTGCAGTAGATCACTCATGTGATCGCCTACGTACTCAGCTCCACCTAAGGTACTTCCGGTAATAATATGAATCATGTCCATTACTCGCTTAACTGATATACAAAAGAGGTTATTGATCTGAACCGGAGAATAGGATTAACAACCATCCCTTAACACCTTAGTGATCCGATCCAGCAACAACCCACCACTTTATTTGCCAATACAAAACGAAGAAAAAATGCGACCAAGGAGATCATCAGAGCTGAACTCACCGGTAATCTCATTTAAGTGCTGCTGAGCAATGCGTAACTCTTCAGCAAGAATCTCACCAGCCATGTAACCTTCCAGTTGCTGCTGACCAATCGCTAAGTGTTCAGCGGCACGCTCTAACGCATCAAGGTGGCGACGACGCGCCATAAAACCGCCTTCTTGATTACCGGTAAAGCCCATGCACTGTTTCAAATGCGTGCGTAGCGCTTCGACACCCTGGCCCGTTTTCGCCGAAAGACGAATCAAGGTCGGTTGGCTTTCCTGGGAGAGACCCAGTGTCTCACCGGTTTGATCGACTTTATTACGGATCACCGTCATCCCCATATGATCCGGTAAACGGTCGACAAAATCAGGCCAAATCTCTTTCGGATCGGTTGCCTCAGTCGTTGTGCCATCAACCATAAATAAAACGCGATCGGCTTGTTTAATTTCTTCCCACGCGCGTTCAATACCAATTTTTTCCACTTCGTCGGATGCTTCACGTAAACCGGCAGTATCAATAATATGCAGCGGCATACCATCAATATGAATATGCTCACGTAATACATCACGAGTAGTGCCAGCAATGTCGGTGACAATTGCCGAGTCTTTACCCGATAACGCATTTAACAGACTCGATTTACCCGCATTAGGACGCCCGGCGATTACCACCTTCATCCCTTCACGCATAATCGCGCCTTGGTTGGCTTCTTGGCGAACGGCTGCAAGGTTATCAATGATGGCTTGTAAATCAGCAGAAACTTTACCATCGGCCAGAAAATCAATTTCTTCTTCTGGGAAATCAATCGCCGCTTCGACGTAAATACGTAAGTAGATCAAAGACTCCACTAAGGTATTAATACGTTTAGAGAACTGCCCTTGCAGAGATTGAAGGGCTGATTTTGCCGCTTGCTCTGAGCTGGCGTCAATTAAGTCGGCAATGGCCTCAGCTTGAGTTAAATCTAACTTATCGTTCAAAAATGCACGCTCAGAAAACTCACCAGGGCGCGCCGGACGAATGCCAGGAATCGCTAAAATACGCTTGATCAACATATCCATCACTACCGGTCCACCGTGCCCTTGTAGCTCAAGGACATCTTCACCGGTAAAAGAGTGAGGATTAGGAAAATACAGCGCGATGCCCTGATCTAACTCAGTGCCATCAAGGTCTTTGAAAGGCAAATACTGAGCATAACGAGGCTTAAGATCGAATCCGGTGACTTGTTTAGCCACTAAAGCCGCCTGTGGGCCAGAAACGCGAATGATGCCAACGCCGCCTCGCCCAGGAGCGGTAGCTTGCGCGACAATGGTATCGGTGGTCATAATATTACCTACTTAATGAAGGATGAGTGATTATTGTAATCAGCCATCAACAAAAAGGCGACCCAAAGGTCGCCTTAATTAACTCAATGGCCGATTTACTTAGAATGTAAACCGCGCTTCTCAAGCGAACGATAAATCATGGTTTGCTGAAGTAAAGTCACTATGTTCGATACCAACCAGTAAAGTACTAGGCCTGATGGGAAGAACAAGAAGAAGAAAGTGAACAATACTGGCATAAAGGTCATGATCTTCTGCTGCATAGGATCCGTAATCGTGTTCGGACTCATCTTCTGAATCAAGAACATACTGGCACCCATGAGTAGCGGCAAGATGTAGTATGGGTCTTGCGCTGATAAGTCATGAATCCAACCAAAGAACGGTGAATGACGTAATTCAACTGACTCCATCAATGCCCAGTAAAGCGCAATGAAGATTGGCATCTGTAACAAGATAGGCAGACAGCCACCCAGAGGGTTTACTTTCTCTTTCTTGTACAACTCCATCATTTCTTGGCTCATGCGCTGACGATCGTCGCCAATACGCTCACGCATCGCTTGCAGTTTAGGTTGCAGCATACGCATTTTCGCCATTGACGTGTATTGAGCTTTGGTCAATGGGTACATGGCACCACGAACAATAAAGGTCAAACAGATAATGGCAACACCCCAGTTTCCAACAAAACCTTGAATAAATGACAATAAGGTATGCAATGGTTTGGCAATAAACCATAACCAACCGTAGTCAACCACCAAATCTAGATTAGGTGCTGTCGCCGCCATTTCGTTTTGCAATTTAGGGCCAACCCATAAAGTCGCGGTAAACTGAGCAGCATCACCATTCGCAATAGTTTGGTTTGGCATACGCACACCAATATCGCCCACATTACCCACCACACGAGTGTATAAATTAGTGCCAGGAGCATTACGTGGAATCCATGCACTAGCAAAGTAATGCTGAATCATTGCTGCCCAACCTTCACCAGTAGGCAGTGGCAACGATAAGTTGCGATCTTGCATGTTTTTGAAGCTAAACTTCTTGTAACGAGTGCTTTCTGTTGAATAGGCACCGCCACGATAAGTTGGCATCGCCAAGCTACCACCAGAATCTAACAGACTTTGACGTAAGTGAGCATACATACCTAAAGTGGCATTATTACCCGATTGGTTAACCACATCAAAGCTGACATCAATCGCGTAATCGCCACGTCTAAGGATGAATGTTTTAATGTACTCGATACCATTGGCTTGATAAGTCATTGGAATACGTAATTCATCTTGCCCATCAGTTAAGGTGAACTGATCAGCATCAACATGATAAACAGGACGGTGATTACTGCTTAAATCAATACCTTGGGGACCAATTAAACCACTTTGTGCAATAAAGATATGATTAGGTTCATTTCTCAACAAAGTAAATGGCGTAGAAGAATTTAACTCATCAGCGTACTGATTGAGTTTGGCATGAACAATATCACCACCAACTGTGTCAATTGACAGAGTTAAAACATCCGTGGTCACCGTTACGGTCTGTGCCGCAGCTCGATGTTGTTCAGGAGCCGGATCAAAATCATCCGAAATTGAAGATACAGGGGCCGTTGTGCTGGTTTGAACCTGCTCAATAGCTTGTGGAGCAGCGTTCTTTGCTACTTTCCATTGCTGAAAAAGTAAAAAAGAAACAAGCGCCAAAGCAATTAACAGGATATTACGTTGAGAATCCATCGTTATTTGTCTCTGTCTGGTTTTTTGACTGGTGGAATGGGGTCATATCCCCCTTCGTTCAA
>SLFB01000260.1 GCA_007124475.1 Vibrio sp.
AAAAGTGTAGAGCAGGAACAAGGCTGCGACACACATTAACGGTGGACCTAAGGCACGGCGTGTCGCTTCAAGTAGTAACACCATTCCCATACCCGCTATGATGATATCTAAGTCGGTTGGGGCGCCAGATCGCCCAGCGAGCGAGGTATAGAATAGATAAATATAGGCGGCGGAAAAACTGCCCGCTAAAGCGAGTAGCCAATCAATGGCAGGAATACGATCGCGAGGGGAGTTTTTTAATGCTGGATAAGCGGTAAAAGCGAGGAATATCGCAAAACTTAGGTGAATAGCTCGGGCTTCGGTGTCGTTTAAAATAGCAAAATTAAATATAAATGGCAGTGGTGAAGCATACCACAGCTGAAAAAGAGACCAGCATAGGGGAACAAACCATAAAATTCGTCCTGAAATCCCGTGAGGATTTCTTGCGCCAGTGTCTGATTGTGCAACCATCTCTTGCACATCCTGCGACGGAGTCTTGACCTGCGTCATGTACGTTATCCTTAAAATTGATGGTGTATTCTTTCGTCCATGCTTTACGAAAAAGCAGACTTAATTGACCGTGACTGTGGTATCGATATCACGGCGATAAAGAGTAGAAAAATAGAATAAAGTATGGCAAATAACTATGATTATTGATTATTGATTATTGAACTCAAACTATCGTTGAGTAATCAACGTAATAAGGCTAATTCCCTCTTAGTTATCAATTGAATAAGCCAATATTTAAAGCCTCATCCATTAATAAGATGAGGTGAATTTTTGTCCCTTGTGTATGTTCTCACAAGGGACAAAGTTAACGCTGACTTAGAGAATAACTCTCAGGTGCTGACCACTGGCAGTTTGAGAGTTGAAGCCGTTATTTGAGTAATCCAACTTCTTTATAGTACTTTTCAGCCCCTGGGTGCAGAGGAATAGACAGCCCAGCCTGCACCATATCTTCTTTCTTCAAGTTAGCAAAAGCCGGGTGTAGGCGCGTGAAAGTATCAAAGTTCTCAAAAACAGCTTTGGCAACGTTATAAGCGACTTCGTCTGAAACGCTAGCACTGGTGACCAGTGTTGCAGCCACACCAAAGCTCGTTACATCATTGTCAGTGCCGCGATACATACCTGCTGGGATCGTGCTGTAAGCATAATAAGGTCGCTCGGCAACAATTTTAGTGACTTCTGGGCCGGTAGCCGAAACGAGTTTGGCATTACAAGATGTGGTAGCTTCTTGAATAGCACCATTTGGATGGCCAACCATGTATATGAAAGCATCAATACGGTTATCACACAGAGCTTGTGAGCGTTCTGAACCACGCAACTCTGAAGCAAGTCTAAAGCTATCGTTAGTCCAGCCAAAGGCATCCATCACCACTTGCATCGTTGCGCGGTCTCCAGAGCCTGGGTTACCAATATTGACTCGTTTGCCTTTTAGATCCTGCACGCTGTTAATACCAGAATCGGCGCGAGTGATGATGTTAAAAGGTTCGGTATGAAGCGAGAACATGGCTCGCAGGTTGTTATAAGGGCCTAGTTCTGAAAATTGGCTGGTACCATTATAACCGTGATATTGCCAGTCAGATTGAACGATTGCGAAATCCAGTTCGCCGTTACGCATAGTATTAACGTTATAAATGGAGCCGCCGGTCGATTCAACCGAACAACGAATATTATGCACTTGACGATCGCGGTTGACTAGGCGGCAGATAGCCCCACCAGTGGGGTAATAAACGCCAGTGACGGCACCGGTACCAATAGTAATAAACTCTTGAGCATGTACCGTAGTGCCGGCACCCATTACGGCTGCCGCAATAGCGCCCATTTTTACGACTTTTTTTAGTAGCATGAATTTCCCTTCCTTTTTGTTATTGTTCCCAAAATTAAAGTGTCCACTTTGGGGTGATCTCTTTCCCTGATCGCTTGGCGTTTTGCTATAAAAGATGACTTTTCCAAGTGTTTCTGGTCAAGAGAAACAGTCGTCTATTCTGTTATTAACACAGAAAATTCTTCGAGATAATAGCAAAAAATGATGAATAAATGATGGAATTGTTACTCATGTTCAGTTTGTGAGCGAAAAACATAAGTTAAGTTAGAGTGAAAATATAAATTAAAACTTTGATAAAGTTGAGTTTTTTCTTGTTTTTGCCCATGATGGTAAGATGTTGCAGATGTGATCTGGGTCACTGAGTTAGTGGGTGGCCCAGATTGATCAAGTTTTAGCCAGCGTACTCAAAGAGCTCGCAGACTGAATTAAAGAGCTGTTGAGTCGTGATTTGCATTGTTGGGGTAATGAAAATGGTATCATCTCCAGCTACCACCCCCAAAATACCTTCAGATTTACCCAGTGAGTCAAGTAAGCGGGCAATCAGTTGAGCGGCACCAGGTCCGGTATGGATGACAACGAGTGCATCGTTGTGATCAATATCTAACACTAACTCTCTTAATGAGCTGGATACGGTCGGAACGCCAAGCTCAGCAGGCAGACAGTACACCATTTCCATTTTTGCATTTCGTGTACGCACCGCGCCAAATTTGGTCAGCATCCGCGACACTTTGGACTGGTTAATATTGTCAAAACCTTCGTTTTTTAAGGCATCGACAATATCACCTTGCGAGCCAAAGCGCTCTTCTTTAAGTAGTGCTTTAAACACACGAACTAAGTTTTCTTGTTTATCTATCGGGCGCATGATGTTTTTATCTTATGTTATTTAACTATTGCTGGTTATTGTCCCATAGCTCGGTGAAGAGAGGCAAATTATCGTGTAAATCTGCCTAAATGGTCACTGTATTGCACGCTATACCCTGCCGACTTGAAGCTGCAGGGGGTGTTGGCTATGTTCGTTCTCCCCAATCACATAGTTTATCTATGCTCATAGGGACTTACTCACTTGCCGCCTACCTGCAACTCCAAGTTGTTTGGGTATAAATCAGGCACTAGGGTTAACATTTGGGTAGAAATATCTCTCCCTTGCTAGTTGACGATGCGCTTATGTTGGCGGCAATGGTAAATCGTTACCGCACAATAGTACGATGAGTAACTTGAGCTAATGCTTTGTGATAGTTACTAAAAACCGCCATAATGATTGGCTTGCTAGCGCGTTTTATTCAGTAATTGCGCAAAGTCGCAAAGCTGACGTTAATTGATTGTAATCAAGATGTGCTTGCGATAGCTTTTTGATGTTGAATTTACATACCCTACCAAGATATAAGAGATAAACTCTCAAGGAGAACTTCGATGAAAGTTGCTGTTATTGGTGCCGCTGGCGGCATCGGTCAAGCCCTCGCTTTATTACTAAAAAATCATCTTCCCGCTGGTTCTGATCTTGCTCTATATGATATCGCACCAGTCACTCCTGGTGTTGCTGCGGATTTAAGTCATATCCCTACGCCGGTCGCAATTAAAGGCTATTGTGGCGAAGATCCAACACCAGCATTGGAAGGTGCAGACGTGGTCCTTATTTCTGCCGGTGTTGCGCGTAAGCCAGGAATGGATCGCGCCGATCTCTTTAATGTTAATGCTGGTATTGTTAAATCATTGGCTGAACGTATTGCTCAGGTTTGTCCAAGTGCTTGCATTGGCATTATTACTAACCCAGTTAATACCACCGTACCAATTGCTGCTGAAGTATTGAAAAAAGCCGGTGTGTATGACAAGCGCAAGCTATTTGGCGTCACGACCTTAGACGTTATTCGTTCTGAAACTTTTGTGGCTGAACTCAAAGGTAAAAATCCAACTCAAGTTCACGTTCCTGTGATTGGTGGTCACTCTGGCGTGACGATTCTACCTTTATTATCTCAGGTTGAAGGGGTTGAGTTTAGCGAGCAAGAAGTGGCGGCACTGACTAAACGCATTCAGAATGCTGGCACCGAAGTGGTAGAAGCAAAAGCGGGTGGCGGTTCTGCAACTTTATCTATGGGTCAGGCTGCTTGCCGTTTCGGTTTGTCTTTAGTGAAAGCGCTACAGGGTGAATCAGTGGTCGAATATGCGTATGTTGAAGGCGGCAGTGAACATGCTTCATTCTTTGCTCAACCAGTAAAATTGGGTAAAAACGGCGTTGAAGAAGTACTTAGCTATGGTCAATTGAGTGAGTTTGAAAAAGCAGCGCTTGATGGCATGCTGGAAACATTGAATAAAGATATTGAAATTGGTGTCGAGTTCGTTAAGTAACCCGAGCTACCATTTTCGCTAAATATGGCCGCTGGTGACTTACCAGCGGCTTTTTTCTTTCCTTTTTTAACAATTACTTATTGATGTAATCATAAGTTACATAAGATTTTTATTCATAAATACTGAGAAAATAGTATTATCTGGGCTTTTTTATCGTAACAACGCTATTGATGGCATAATGTGCTAGATTTTTGATCATTGGCAATGAATGTGGAAAAACAGAGTTTTTGTTAGTGAGCTTGATCACGCCAGCTCTGCTATTTCGCTTCATTTCTGACTACTATAGCGTTTTCCAGAAGCAAGGTTGTAAGTGTTCATGGATAACAAATTAGGTTTAGGATCGCTAACCGCGTTGGTTATCGGCTCCATGATCGGAGCCGGAGTATTTAGTCTGCCACAAAATATGGCGGCGGTGGCCAGTCCTCTTGCCGTTATGATCGGCTGGATCATTACTGGGGTTGGAATGATCTTTCTCGCTTTATCATTCCAGCAATTAGCGATCCACAAACCAGAAATCAATAGTGGGGTATTTGGTTATGCCCGTGCTGGGTTTGGCGATTTTGCGGGTTTCTGCTCGGCATGGGGCTATTGGTTTAGCGCCATGGTGGCGAATGTCTCTTATCTAGTGATCGTGTTTAGTACGCTTGGCATGCTGTTTGACACTCCCGAACGGGTGATTTTTGGTGCCGGTAATACGTTGATATCCGTCGCGGGCGCATCGGTATTATTATGGTTAGTGCACAGCTTGGTATTACGTGGCGTACAAACAGCAGCCTTGATCAACTTGGTGACCACTTGCGCTAAAATGATCCCGTTACTGTTATTTATTGTGTGCGCTATCAGTGCATTTCGTTGGCAGACATTCACTCTGGATTTCACCGGTTTGCACTTTGGTGCAGAGCATGATCTATGGTCACAAGTCAAGGCCACTATGTTGATCACCGTTTGGGTGTTTATTGGCGTAGAAGGTGCCGTTGTTGTGTCTAGTCGCGCACGCCATCGTCGTGATATCGGCCGAGCAACAATTTTAGGCTTGCTAACGGCGCTGGTTATTTATGTGTTGGTGACTTTGCTCTCTATGGGGGTGATTGTTCCGACTGAATTAGCCAGTTATCAAAATCCATCCATGGCAAGAGTGCTCACTGAGATTTTAGGGCCTTGGGGGCAATATATCGTGGCCGCTGGATTGATTTTATCGGTGAGCGGCGCATTTTTAAGTTGGACAGTACTGGCTTCAGAAGCGCCTTTTCTTGGGGCTAAAGATGGCATGTTTCCAATGCGTTTAGCACGTCAAAATGCCGCTGGTAGCCCGGCTAATGCTTTGATATTGACCAATGTCTGTATTCAAATTTCCTTGATTGTGGTGATGTTTGCAGGCAGCACCTATGATACTTTGCTGATCTTTGCTTCAGAAATGATCCTCGTTCCTTACTTCCTAGTGGGTGCCTACACGTTAAAATTGGCGTTTCAGCAACCTAAGCTGGGTAAGTTGTTTGTGATTGGTTTTGGTGCTGCTTTATATGGGGCTTGGCTGTTATACGCTTCAGGGCTTCATTACTTATTACTTTCAACCTTGCTCTATCTGCCAGGTATAGCGTTTTATATGAAAGCCAAGCGAGAACAAAGCCTGCCTGTTTTTATGGGGCGAGAAAAATGGGGGGCAAGCACCTTGACCTTGTGTGCATTAGTCGCGGTTGGTTTGATGTGGCAAGGCTGGATTTAGTCAACTGAGTGAGCTCATTGATTGAGGGGGGAGTTGAGTTGGTCGATGCCGCTCAACTCTCCCCTCAATCACAAACCGTTGCTGCTGACTTGACGCTGAAGGGGAATTACGTTCGCTCACCCCAATCACATCGTCTTCTATGCTCATGGGTATGAACTCACTTGCCGCCTACCTGCAACTCCAAGTTGTTTGGGGATGGTTTTTATTTAATTACTTATTACGCTTGACGGCCATATGGGCAACGGCAATTAAAGCTTGCTTATAGTCACTATCAGGAATAATCGCGAGTTCGGCAATGGCTTTATCCGCTTCTTGTTGCGCTTTGGCAGTTGTATATTCTAGTGATCCTGCTTGATGCATAACGGCTAAAATATCGTTGAGTTTGTCCATACCATTGGCTTTTTCAATCGCTTCACGAATCATCGCTGCTTGTTCTGGGCAGCTATTATGCATGGCATGCAGTAAAGGGAGGGTTGGTTTGCCCTCAGCCAGATCGTCCCCTACGTTTTTACCCATATCTTTGCCATCGGCAGTGTAATCCATCACATCATCGATTAATTGAAAGGCAGTTCCAAGGTATCGGCCGTAGTTCTGCAGTGCCAGTTCAACTTCTGGTGAAGCTGCTGATAATACCGCACCAATCTGCGTTGCTGCTTCAAATAAGCGTGCGGTTTTTGAGTAAATGACCTGAAGGTAACTTTCTTCGGTAGTGTCAGGATCATTGCAATTCATGAGCTGCAATACCTCACCTTCAGCAATGACGTTCACTGAGTGACTCATCAGCTTTAGGATCCGCATTGAGCCAAGTTCGGTCATCATTTGAAACGAGCGAGTGTAGATAAAATCCCCGACTAGTACGCTAGCCGCGTTGCCAAACATAGCGTTGGCTGTCGCTTTACCACGACGCATATCGGATTCATCAACCACATCATCATGTAATAGCGTTGCGGTATGAATAAATTCAATAAACGCGGCTGCCATGGTATGACCTTCACCTTGGTAGTCTAGCGCTTTGGCTGATAAAATCGCCAAGAGGGGACGTAAGCGTTTACCTCCACCACTGACAATATAGAATCCCAACTGATTGATAAGAGCAACATCTGAGTTGAGTTGAGCAAGTATTATTTTATCCGTTTTTGCCATGTCATCGGCAGTAAGGGCTTGGATAGCTTTAAAATCCATCATAAATCCAGCTGAAGTTAGAGCTCGTAAGGCATTATGTTCTGCATGAGTTGTTGAATAATACACTAAAAAATATTGATTAATATATGGCTTAAAGGCATGATTGCCGCACTTTTGTTTGGCGATTAGCTTTTCGCCAATTTTTTTCAAATATGGCTTGTCATAAGGGCATCATTCACGTAGAATCTGCGCCCTATTGATGATTAGTTTAGCGCACACCCTTTTTGCTCAATAGATAGCATAGGCTGTGCGGAAAAAGCGGAGTAAAATATGTACGCTGTTTTCCAATCTGGTGGTAAACAACACCGTGTTAGCGAAGGTCAAACCCTTCGCTTAGAGAAATTAGACGTTGAAACTGGCGCAACAGTTGAATTTGATAAAGTTCTTCTGATCGCTAATGGTGAAGCAATTCAAGTTGGTGCTCCTCTGGTTGAGGGCGGTAAAGTGACTGCTGAAGTGGTACAACATGGTCGTGGCGATAAAATCAAAA